>JAITNI010000331.1 GCA_031290535.1 Zoogloeaceae bacterium | reverse complement strand
CCGGCGCGGCGCTCTTTCTCGGCGTTCTGGGTGGCAGCCGCGACCCCCTGCAACCGCTGGCTGTCTTTCAGCGCCAAGCCACCCCCGCCCGCGCCGTCCCCAACCCGTCGCCTGCGGAGATGCTCCCCTTTGAGCGCATCGCCAGCCTCGAAGCCCTAACAACCCGCCTCGCCGCCCATCAGGAGGCGGATAAAAAAACGCCCGTGCTGCTCGATTTTTATGCCGACTGGTGCGTCTCCTGCAAGGAAATGGAACGCTTTACCTTCAGCGACCCCGCCATCCGGGAAAAAATGGGGCAATTCCTCCGCTTGCAGGCCGATGTGACGGCCAACACGGAAACCGACCGGGCGCTCCTGAAACGCTTTCAGCTCTTCGGCCCCCCCGGCATTATTTTCTTCGACGCCACCGGCAAGGAAATCCCCAACCTGCGCGTCGTCGGTTTTCAGGACGCGGCGACTTTTGGGCGGGGGCTGGAACAGGCGCTGGCAACGTCCCCATAAACCACGCTGTATTTTCTCTTTTCTGGATTCCTGTTCATGACGCAGAAAAAATACTGGGGCTTGACCCTGTTGCTGACGTGTGTGGTGCTGCCCGTGCTGTTGAATGGCGGCCCGCTGCTGTTGAACTATCTGACAGCGCAGACATCGTATTGGCACACCGGCAGAGGCGCGATGACCCAGACGGATTTTTTGCTGGGGATTTTTTGAGTGATTCTGACGTTCGCGCTGGCGGGCGCAAGCGTCTATTTCTATGCCCGTAAAATCGTGGCTCCCGCACACGCCCTGTCGCGTTACGGGCCGTTTATCCTGCCGGTGATTTATGCGGTGATCGCGTGGCTGGTCATAATGCCCGCGCAGATGGCGAACCCGGAAATCCACTTTCCCATTATCTCCACCTTGATGGCGGCTTTTGCGCCTTTTGTCCTGTATTTCATGGCGGCGACAATCTTTGGCATTCCCCTGTTTTTCCCGCTCTTCATTCTCGCTGCCTATGCCTTTTTCGGCGCGGCCTTCGCGCTGGGCGCGTGGAAAAGCGGACGCCCTGCGACACGCGGCTGGAAAAGCACACTTGGTGTTCTGGTCATCGTCCTCGCCGTTGCCGCCATTCCCGGTTTTCAGACTTACACGCGGTATCAGAATCTTCTCGTGACCGATCCCCGCTATCCTGAGCAAGACCACGATCGCCAGGAATTCAGAATGCGTCAGCAATACACGCCTTTTCAACTGGAAGCGCGGAACAGACTTCCCTTGTTGCGCCAAACGCCCACCTTGCAATTTGACCAGAATTATCCGGCACTGGACGGCGCCACCGCTTTTTTTCCCATTTATGCCGCCGCCGCCCAGGCGATTTATTTGCCGGGAGAAGATCAGGAAGTCCGCGCCGACAAAGTGCATTGCAGTACCACGCCCTACGCCTATGAACGGCTGATTGCGGGCGAAACCGACATGATTTTCGTCCTTGCCCCCTCCGAAGCGCATCAAAAACTTGCCGCCGAACAAGGATTGACGCTCACATTGACGCCAATCGCAAAAGAAGCGTTTGTCTTTCTCGTCCATGACCAAAACCCGGTGCGGGATTTAAGCCTTGAACAGGTGCGCGCCATTTACAGCGGCCAGATCAACCATTGGCGCGCAGTGGGTGGCGCGAATGAAAAAATCCTGCCTTTTCAGCGCGAGAAAAATTCCGGCAGTCAGACCATCCTGCAAAGGGAAGTCATGCGTGAAACGCCCCTGCGTCCGCCGCTCAAAAAGGAAGTGATGTATGGCATGAGTGGGCTGATTCAGGCCATCGCCCAGTACCGCAATGCCCCAAATGCCCTCGGCTATTCCTTCCGCTTTTACGCCACAAAAATGAACCCGGCCCCGAACATCCGCCTGCTCGCCATCAACAGCATCGCGCCCACGCCGGAAAACATCCGCAACGGTCGCTATCCGCTCACCGTCGACGTGTACATGGTCACGGCAAGGCCACGCTCCCAAAACACGCAACAACTGCACGACTGGTTTTTGAGCGAACAGGGCCAGCAATTGATCGAAGACGTCGGCTACGTGCCGCTCACGCCCGCGCCGGAACAGGAAAAATAATGTCCGCCAGGGCGCGGGTTACTCCGCGTTCCTTATTCCGCCGCCCGCCGCCGTTGCGCCGGTCTCTGGCCGATTTTGACTTTCACTTCGGTGACGCCCTTGGCGCGGCGCAAACGAAAATCGGCGGGGTCGCCGGGGGGGAGGGCGGCGATGATGTCCAGCATGTCCTGCGGGTTGTGGACGTCGCGCTGGTTGACGGCCACGAGCACATCGCCGGGCTGGATGCCGGCCTGATCGGCGGGGCTGCCGCGCACGACGCCAGCAATCAGCGCGCCTTCGGTGTCGGCCAGACCAAAGGATTCCGCCAGTTCCGGGGTGATTTCCTGCGCTTCGACGCCAATCCAGCCCCGGATGACCTTGCCGTTCTGGATGATCTGCTCCATGATCTGCCGCGCCGAAGAAACCGGAATGGCAAAGCCGATGCCCAGTGAGCCGCCAGTGCGGGAATAAATGGCGGTATTGATGCCGATCAGGTTGCCCTCGCCATCGACCAGCGCGCCGCCGGAATTGCCGGGGTTGATGGCGGCATCGGTCTGGATGAAGTTTTCAAAAGTGTTGATGCCCAGATGCGTGCGCCCCAGCGCGGAGACAATGCCCATCGTCACCGTCTGCCCAACGCCGAACGGGTTGCCGATGGCAAGCACCACGTCGCCGACGCGCACATCTTCCATCTTGCCAAAAGTGATGGCGGGGAGCTTGTCGGCCTCGACCTGCAACACGGCCAGATCGCTTTCCGGGTCGACGCCGACCACTCTGGCTTTCAGCTTGCGGGCGTCCGGGAGCAGGACTTCGATTTCATCGGCGGCATCCACGACATGAAAATTGGTGAGAATATAGCCCTTCGGACTCACAATCACGCCGGAGCCGAGGCCAGAATTGCGGCGGGGCGTGTCGTCGTCAGCGCCCTCGCCAAAAAAGTGCCGGAACACCGGGTCATTCATCAGCGGATGGCGCTGGATTTCCTGGCGGGTGAAAATATGCACCACGGCGGGCAGCGCCTTGTGGGCCGCGTCACGAAAGCCCAGACTGCCCGCCACATCGGCTCCGTTGCGGCTGGCCGCCTGTTGCAGGGGGACAATGGTGGTGCGCGGTTTGCCCAGCCATTCCGGCTTCAGGGTGCCAAGGGTAAACAGAATCGCCAGCGCAACCGTTGTGGTTTGCGCGAAAAGAAGCCAGAATTTACGCATAGGAGAACTCATGAATCGTAATGAATTGGAGCGCTTTCTGGAAGACAGCCTCGAAAGCGCCAAGTTTGAGGATTATTCCCCAAACGGCCTGCAAGTGGAAGGACGGCAGGAAATTTCCCGCATCATCACCGGCGTTACCGCCAGTCAGGCGCTGCTGGATGCGGCGATTCTCCGGGGCGCGGATACGCTCATCGTCCATCACGGCTACTTCTGGAAGGGAGAGTCGCCCCGGATTGTCGGCTATCGGCGGCAACGTCTGGCGACCCTGCTCAGGCACGACCTCAACCTGTTTGCCTACCACCTGCCGCTGGACGCGCATCCCACGCTGGGCAACAACGCCCGCTGGGCCGCCGCGCTAGGCTGGCAAACGCAGGGGCATTTTGGCGCGCAGGACATCGGCTGTTGGGGAGAATTGCCGGGGGAAGGCTGCACGCTTGCCGAACTGGCCGCGCAACTGAGAGAGACGCTTGGCCGCCCGCCATTGGTCATCGGCGAGGCGACGCGCCCACTAAAACGCATCGCCTGGTGTTCCGGCGGCGCGCAAAACTACATTGAGGCGGCGCGGGCGCTGGGCGTGGACGCCTACCTGTCCGGGGAAATTTCCGAACAGACCCCGCATGTGGCGCGGGAAACCGGCCTTGCCTACCTGGCCTGCGGCCACCACGCCACCGAACGCTTCGGCCCGCAGGCGCTGGCGGAAGCGGTACAGGCGACGTTTGCGGCGGCAGGGGTGACGTGCGAATTTGTCGAGGTGGAAAATCCGGCCTGATTTTCCTCGCCCGCCCCCTTGCGCCCGTCTGGCGAGCAAAGGCGCTGATTTTGATTTCAGGGCGCCAGCGGGCCGAGGGGCAGGTGTTCCAGTTCCCCCTT
>JAITNI010000230.1 GCA_031290535.1 Zoogloeaceae bacterium | reverse complement strand
TCACCACCACCGAAGATTGCGCCAGTTGGTGCGCGCCCAGCGGGCGCAGGGTTGCCAGATTGAGGGCGGGGAGAATCAGGCCCAGTCCCAGTCGCCCCAGAATCGTGACCACGAGGATCTCCCACAGGGTGATCGCGCCGCTCCAGCCCGCAAAGAGCAAAAAGGAGACGCAAAACAGGGCCAGTCCGGCAATCGTGACGCCTTTGGGCGACTGCCGGTCAGCCATGCGTCCGGCCAGGGGAATCACCAGCGCCAGCGCGATGCCCGCTGGCAACAGCGTCAACCCCGCCGCCGTGGCGGAAAAATGCAGGGCGTTTTGCAGGAACACGGGAATCAGGTACGTTGAGGCGTACAGCCCGAAGCCGTAAGCAAACGACACCACCGACCCCAGACAAAACGTCGCATGGCGAAACAGCCCCAGACTGATGAGCGGTCGCCGGGTTTTGCGGCCATGCCGGATAAAAAACGCCAGCGCCAGCGCGGCCACGAGCGCCTGACTCCACGTCCACACCGAAGCCAGCCCGCTGTGTTGCAGGCTGGAAACCCCCTCCACCATCGCCAGCGTGACAACGCTCAACAGGGTGAGGCCCAGCCAGTCAAAGCGGGGCCGCGTCTGCTGTTGCGGCAAGGGCAGCAAAGAGAGTCCCAGAATGCCCGCCAGCGCGAGAAAGGGCAGGGGCAACAAAAAAATGGCCTGCCAGCCGAAGGCATCCAGCAACAACCCGCCCAATGCAGGCGCGACAGCAGGGGCCAGCACAATCCCCAGACTCAAGGCGCCGGAGGCTCGTCCCTGCTGGTTCAGGGGAAAATAGCGCATCACCACCAGCGGGGCCAGCGGCTGAAACACCCCCGTCGCCGCGCCTTGCACGACGCGGGCGAACACCAGAAACGGAAAATTGGGCGCGAAAAATCCGGCCACGCTGCCGAGCGCCAGCAGGAGGAGCGCCAGTAAAAACAGCCGCCGCAAACCCAGCCGGTTCAACAGCCAGGAAGTCGGCAACATGGCGATGGCCATCGCCGCCATGAATCCGGTCATCGCCCATTGCACCTGATCCTGCCCGATCTGAAAATGCCGCACCAGCGCCGGAACCGCCACATTGAAACTGGTGGTGAGCAACACCCCCGCCACGCAGCCCAAACCGATGACGAGCAGCATCAGCCATTTATAGCGCGCGCCGTGACGTTCAAGCAGGGCGTCGAGGGGCTGGGGAGGGGGCAGGCGGAACATTTTTTAGCCGCAGCTTTTATTTTTGTACGGGGAGAAGCCGGTATGTTAGCAGCGTCGCCGTCCCTGTGGGAGCGGGATTTTGTATCGCTGTACCCGCAAGCCCTTTTACCCCGCCACCGTCAAGCCTTCCAGCAGGATGGAGCCGGTTTGTTTGGAGCCGCGTATCTGCACGTCCCGGCCAATGGCGCGGATGTTTTTGAACATGTCGCGCAGGTTGCCCGCGATGGTGATTTCTTCTACCGGATACGCGATTTGCCCGTCTTCTACCCAGAATCCCGCCGCGCCGCGCGAATAGTCGCCGGTGACGTAATTGACGCCGTAGCCCAGAAGTTCCGTGAGCAGCAGCCCGCGTCCCATCTGGCGCAGGAGGCCGGGGAAGTCGTGTGCTCCGGGTTCCAGCAGCAGGTTGTGGCTGCCGCCCGCGTTGGCGGTCGTGGGCAGCCCCAGTTTGCGGCCCGAATAGACGCTCAGAAAATAGCCTTCGAGGACACCATTTTTGACCACCTCCCGGTCTTTTGTTCGCACACCGTCATTGTCGAAGGGGGAACTCGCCAGCGCGCCGGACAGGTGGGGGCGTTCGCGCAGCTGGAAAAAGTCGGGAAAAATGGTCGTCCCCAGGGCGTCCAGCAAAAAACTGGCTTTGCGGTACAACGCCCCGCCGCTGGCGGCCTGCACCAGATGCCCCAGCAAACCGGCGGCCAGCGGCGCTTCAAAGAGGACGGGAAAGCTGCCGGTGCCGATTTTTTTCGCGCCCAGACGGGCGGCGGCGCGGCGGGCGGCCTGCTGGCCGACGGCCTCCGGCGCGTCCAGACAGGCGGCGTCGCGGTGGGTCACATACCAGTCGTCACGCTGCATGGCCTCTTCCTTGCCCGCGATCACCGAACAGGCAATGGAATGGCGTGAAGTGGGATAGCCGCCCATAAACCCCAGACTGTTGGCGGCGACAAACTGGGCTTCCTGCGTCGAGACGCTCGCCCCTTCGGAATTGTCGATGCGCGGGTCTTCGGCAAACGCCGCCGCCTCGCAGCGTTGCGCCAATTCAATGGCGGCCTCTACCGACAAATCCCACGGATGATAGAGGTCAAGTTCCAGCGGGGCGCGGGCGAGCAGTTCGGGGGCGGGAAGTCCCGCGCAATCATCCTCGGCGGTGAAGCGGGCGATGTCCAGCGCCGCGTCCACGGTTTCCTGAAGCGCCTTGGCGGAAAAATCCGAGGTGCTGGCGTAACCCCGGCGCTGCCCGACATACACACTGACGCCCAGCCCCTTGTCCCGATTGTGCTCCAGGGTCTCCACCTCGCCGCAACGCGCCGTCACCGACTGGCCAAATCCTTCGGAAACATCCACTTCGGAGGCTGTCGCGCCTTTTTGGCGGGCGTAGGCCAGCGCGTCCGCCGCCAGTTGTTGCAGGGTTGCATGAGAATAGGAAAAGGGATGTTGAGCCATGAAGAAACGCCGCCGGACGAAAAAATCGTTATCATAGCAGGCTCGCCCGTTTCTTCCGTTTTCTTTTCATGCGCCCGACTGCCCACGACGATACGCCCCGCCCTTCCAAAACCCGCCTGAAAGCCGCCATGCACGAATTGCAGGGCTTGGGCGAGGAACTGGTCAACCTCTCCCGCGAGCAGTTGAAGCGCATGAATCTGGACGAGGATTTGAAGGAAGCCGTGCTCGAATACCAGAGAATCCCCCGCTTTGAGGCCAAACGCCGCCAGTTGCAATACATCGGCAAGCTGATGCGATCTCTGGAACCGGAACCGGTACGCGCCGCGCTGGCGGCGGCGCGGGGCGAATCGGCGGTGGAGATCGCCCGCCTGCACCGGCTGGAACGCCTGCGCGACACGCTGCTGGAAGACGAAGCCACCCTGCATGACATCGCCCGCGACCTCCCCGGCGCGGATTTGACCCGCCTGCGCCAGTTGCGGCGGGCGGCGGTCAAGGAACGGCTGGAAAACCGCCCGCCCAAACATTTGCGCGCCCTGTTTCGCGCCCTGAAGGAAGCCGACGCGGCGCAGGAAGCCAGTCCGCCGTCCGCGTCGTCCCCATTGGAATCGCCCGAATGAGCCATGTCCTCCCCTGTGAGAGCCTAGAACCACGCCAAACCGTTCGGGCTGAAGCCGTCGTTGCCCTTGTTTTTACAGGGGACGCCCTTCGACAGGCTCAGGGCGAACGGGGTGATTCAGGGATTCCCTACCGGATTTTGACGCTCCCATGCTGACGCATCCCCAGTTCGACCCGATCGCCTTTTCAATCGGCCCGGTGGCGGTGGAATGGTACAAGCTCATGTACCTGTTCGCCTTTCTGCTTGCCTGGTGGCTGGCGCATGTGCGCCTCAAGCGGGGCTACAGCACGCTGTGCACACCAAAGGAGGTGGATGAGGCGGCGTTCTATGTGCTGTTGGCCGTCATCCTGGGTGGGCGCATGGGTTATGTGCTGTTCTACAACCCGCTGTATTACCTGCGGCATCCGCTGGAAATTTTCATGGTCTGGGAAGGCGGCATGAGTTTTCACGGCGGCTTTCTCGCCGTCATTTTCACCATGCTGTTTTTGGCGCGCAAATATCGTAAAAACTGGTGGCAGGCGACGGATTTTCTCGCCCCCCTGATTCCCTTGGGACTG
>JAITNI010000192.1 GCA_031290535.1 Zoogloeaceae bacterium | reverse complement strand
ATTTTGCATGGCCGGGTCGCCGCCCAGCTTGACGCCGCCGATTACCACGCCTACAAACCCCAGGCCATGCAGGCGGTGCTCGCCTCGTGGGCGCGGCTACGGCAGGACTATGCAATGGTGCTGGTGGAAGGCGCGGGCAGTCCGGCGGAAATCAATTTGCGCGACCGCGATATTGCCAACATGGGTTTTGCGGAAACCGTGGATTGCCCGGTGTTGCTGATTGCCGACATCGACCGGGGCGGCGTCTTCGCGCATCTGGTCGGTACGCTGGAACTGCTTTCGGAATCGGAACGGCGGCGGGTAGCGGGGTTTGTTATCAACCGCTTTCGCGGCGACATCGCCCTGCTGAACCCCGGTCTGGAATGGCTGGAAGCGCGCACGGGCAAGCCGGTGCTGGGCGTGCTGCCCTATCTGCACGGGCTGTTTTTAGATGCGGAGGATGCCATCGCCACCCAGCAAATCGAGAAAACAACGCCGCGTCTAAAGGTGATCGCCCCCGCCTATCCGCGCACCTCCAACCACAACGACCTTGACCCCCTGCGTTTGCACCCGGAGGTGGATTTTCAGTGGATGGGGCCGGGACAGGCCATTCCCCCGGCGGATTTGATCGTCCTGCCCGGCTCCAAATCCGTGCGCGACGATCTCCACTGGTTGCGCGAACAGGGCTGGGCGGACGCCCTGCAAAAACACCTGCGCTACGGCGGCAAGGTGATCGGCCTGTGTGGCGGCTATCAGATGCTGGGGCGCTGGATACACGACCCCGATGGCGTGGAGGGCGCCCCCGGCAGCACAGAGGGTCTCGGCGCTCTGGACTGCGAGACAACACTGGCGGCGCAAAAACAGCTTCGCAACGTGCGCGGAACCCTTGCGCTGAAAGGAAATCCCGCCCTCATTGGCTACGAAATTCATCAGGGCGTCACCCACGGGCCGGGTCTGGCGCGTCCCGCCACGCAACTGGAAAATGGGACGGGCGCAACAACCCCCGAAGGCGCGATTTCCGCCGACGGGCAAGTCCTCGGAACCTACTGCCACGGCCTGTTCGACGCCCCCGAAACCTTATCCGCCCTGCTCACCTGGGCGGGAATGCCGGAATCCGCCCCCGTCGATTTCGCCGCCCGCCGCGAGGCCGATCTGGAACGTCTGGCCGACGCGGTAGAGGCGGCGCTGGACTGGCCAAAGCTTTCCGCCGCGCTGGGGCACACCTTGTTTTAGACAATTTCTTTCATGACACGAGAAGGCAAACATGGACACCCGATCAATTGAAAAAATCATCAAGAGGTTGGAAAATCTGGACAGAAAAAACGGCGTGGAGGTGGAAGATATTCTTCGGCTGACCAAAACAGGCGATGCAAGTTTGATTGCGCCATTGAAAGCGCTAGCCGTTAAACAGGGATGGAAACCCCTTCCCGCTTTTCCCAAAGTGCCGCTGGCTGGCTGGGTAGATGCCGTGTGCTGCTATTTTGCCGATGGCATTCCGGGGCTTTGTGCGGTACTGGCAAACAAGGACGCCTTTTTCAGCCTTGCGTTGAGCGTTATGGCAACACTGGCACGGCAGGAGAGCGTGGAGGCGCTGGTTGACTGTCTTGATAATCTGGATTTGAGCGAGGAGAAAGACGCGCCTTTTCTTCGGGAATTCATCTCAACTCTGGCTCAGGCAAAATTCATCAAAGACCTGCATCTTTCTCCTGCCACAAGCGCAAAAGCGATAGCGCATCTGAAGGAGGTCATCGCATATGCCGAAAAAGGGCGGATAACCCCCTGAAAAGCTGCTGCATCTATGCCTTCGCGGCCTTCGGCAGCATGGAGGAAATCGTCTGGCTAAAAGCGATCCCACCCGTCGTCGCGCCTTTTCATGGCGCTGAAAAACACGCGATTCAACAAATTCTGAAAAGTGAAAAAGCCAAACTCCCCCTTACCGCTCCGGCAGCCCCGGCATCGGCTGAAAACGGGGAAGGCGCTCGATATGGGTGAGCCAGTCGCACACATGCGGGTAAGGCGCGAGCGCAATGCCGCCTTCCGGCGCGTGGGCGATGTAGGCATAACAGGCGAGGTCGGCCAGTGTCGGGGTGTCGAGCGCCAGAAAGCGCCGTCCTGCTGCCTGTTGTTTGGTCAAATGCTGCTCCATGAACTCCAGCAGGGTATCAGCGATGGCGTGGGCGGCGGCCAGATCGCCCGGCGCGTTGAATTTGACCATCAGTCGCGCCGCCGCCGGGCCGTGCTTCAATTCGCCCGCCGCAATCGAGAGCCAGCGCTGCACCCGCGCCGCTGCCTCCGCTTCCTCCGGCCACCAGCCACTGTGGGGCGCGTAGCGTTTGGCGAGATAGATCAGGATGGCGTTGCTGTCGCACAACACCCGCTCGCCGTCCTGCAAGACGGGAATCTGACCCAAGGGATTTCGTTGCCGGAACGCTGCGGAACGCCGCACGGCCTCCGGCGCTTCGCTGTAGGCATAGGGCAATTCCAGAATTCGCAACAACAGTTCGACCCGGTGCGTATGTCCAGAGGTTGGTGTGCCATACAGGGTAATGGCGGGTAAATTCGCGGGGGCATTCATGTTATCTCCGATCAGGAATGGGGGTTCTGGCGGCATGGTTGAACAGCAGGGCGACCCCTACCAACAGCAGCGCGCCGATACCGGTGGGCGTCCATAAAAACATCCAGTCCGGCGACGACAGCATGATGATGACCGGATTGGAACCGGCAGGCGGATGCACGGTGCGGGTCGCCATCATGGCCGCGATGCACACGCCCACCGCCAGCGCCAGACTCCAGCCGTGCGCGCCAAACAGCGACAAAAAGCCAAGGCCAATCAGGGAGGCCAGCAAATGCCCGCCGATTACATTGCGGGGTCGGGAAAACGGGCTGTCGGGAAAGCCGAACAACAGCACGCAACTGGCGCCAAACGACCCCAACACCAGCGGATAGCCGCTGAAATCCGCCAGCGCGGCCACCACCGCCATCGCCAGAATGGCGCCCAGGCCGCTCGTCAGGATGACCCGTGCGGGAGGAGGGGAGGCGGGGAGGCGGCGCTTGCGCCCTCTTTGCGCCATTTTTTGAACCCGAGCATGAAAAATTCTCCTTGAAATCGCAACGCATCCGCATCATATAGACAGGTCTGTCTAGTGTAAATATATTTTTTGTTATATCGTTATTTGTTTTAATGTTTGCGCGATAAAAACAAGGTTCTCATATTGACGAACACCGTTTTATAAAATACTATGGCTTAATATTTTTTTGAGGTTGCAATGCTTTCAAAACGCCAGTTGATTCTCAATACCGCTCTGGTTTTATTCCGTGCTTACGGCTATCGCGCTGTGGGCATTGACCGTGTGCTGGCGGAGTCCGGCGTCGCAAAAATGACGCTGTATAAATATTTTCCCTCTAAGACGGCGCTGATCGCGGCGGTTCTGGAGGAGCGCGACCGGGACTTTTTACAATCCCTGACGGCCTTCGTGCAGGCGCGCCAGACGCCGCAGGCGCAACTGCGCGCCCTGTTTTTATGGCATTACCGCTGGTTTCAGGACGCCTCTTTCAATGGCTGCATGTTCATCAATGCCGTGGCCGAGTTTCCCGAACTGAATCTTGCGGTGCGGCAGG
>JAITNI010000135.1 GCA_031290535.1 Zoogloeaceae bacterium | reverse complement strand
TGTTCTCGTCCTTGAGCGGGCGAGCTTGCGGACAAATGCCGCGGGCAAAAGCGGCCAAGAGGGTCGCATCGACCCGATCCGTCTTGGACAGGCAACCTTTGGCGCGGGCAAATTGCCGGGCTTGCCGCGGATTGACCATGGCCACCGGCAAGCCACCGTGCGCCAGTTCCGTCGCCAGCCGGATTTCCAGTCCGCCCGTGGCTTCCATCACGATCAGGCGCGGCACGGCTTCACGCAGACCACTTACGATCCGGGCCATACCTTCTTCATCGTAGGCCACATGCAACGACGTCTTGTCGGTATCGACATACACGTCCAGCGTTTCCTTGGAAATGTCGATCCCGGCAAACTTCTCAACGACAGTATTCTTCATTTTCACTCCCCATCCTTGCAAAATGCGGGCTTATTGGCCCAAGCCACCGTTCGGGTTCTGCGTGAAAACCGGCTGAACGCTCTTCGCTTTATTACGGGCTGGGTGTCCCCAATGGGTAACGAGCGGCCCAGCCGGGCCTGACAAAACAAATACCGCATCGAACCAACAACCTCCACAGACCACCTCTTCTTTATATAATAAAAATCCAGAAACAGAACATACAAGGGGTCAGTGACCAATGCCACTACCTTAAACAAAGTGCATGTTAATCAATGTCCCGCCAAGGGAGCGTGCCCCCAGGCCGGATGTTCCGCACGTGCGTATCAGGTTTTACCGAATAGAGGGCCATCGCATTTTGTGAACGAGCGAGATAAATGAGCGCTGATTCTGAGATAAATGCGGGATGAGGCGGGATGGGGCTGGACAGGAAATGCAATTAAATTGCAGCCAGTGCAATACCCAAAATCGCGCCTTGATCCACAACACCTCCGTCCGCGCCTTCGCGCCGGATGCTGCGGCATAATGCTTATGGGTCAGGCGTTGCCAGCCGGTCAGCAGATCGTCGTATAACTCGCTGGGGTAGCCCAGCGATTATAACTTTTCCCTGCACGCCCTTCAACAGCATCAGTAGCGCCTCATGCTGCGCGTCAGAGAGTTCGCAACGATACCTGGCGCTCTTATCGCGGGTGCTGTGGACGTAGGGTGGATCGACGAAAAACAGCCCATCGGGCGTGTCTTGTACCCGGATTACATCGAGCGCGTCGCGGTGCTCGATGATGACCCCGCGCAGTCGGTGACAGATCGTGGCGAGATGACGAGGGTACGTACTCCACTCATGCGCCTTGCAGTGATTACCCAGTTTGCGATGGCGGGCATCCGCGAACGTGTTCTTGCTCGGATTAAATAGTGCGGAGTGATGAAACGACATGTACGCGCGGACAATTGCCCGCTGCGCCCGCGTAATCGGGTCGCTGGTCGCCCGGAATGCCGTCTCGAATTCCCGCCGTGAATAGGGCGTTCGCTTCAGCCGCCGCACCAGTTCCCGGCATTGCATCGGGTTTTGCAGGACGCGAAATATTCCCACAATCTCATCGTCGAGATCGTTGTAGACCTCAACTTTGCTGCGCGGCTTGCGCAAGAGCACGCTGGCCGCGCCGCCGCAACACCCCAGGCGGTCGCACCGTCTTCTGGCTACCTCATGATTCTGGCCACTGCAAATCCGGTAGATCGGCGTCAATGTCCGCCACTGAATCCGGCACCGGCCCGCCCGCCAGCACTGCGTCCATGATCGCGTAGGCCGTCTGCCAGGTCGCATCGCGGGCGTTGACCGCGTATTGGCCCTCGGCCGCGAACTTCGGAATCGCCGACGTTGCATACGTGCAGGCGCTGAGAATGCCGTCATAACCGCGCGTCTTGGCGAAATCATCGAGACGCTGCTGGATTTCCGCCGTCAGCCGGGCGACGATTTCCTCGGGCGTTGGCGGCGGCGGTGGCGGAGGCGTATCCAGCGCGCCGCCGGGAACGGTTTCGCCGATCGCCGAAATCTCATGCTCACTGCCGTCCGGCAGCCAGTATTTCTGGCCGCGAAAATCCGGAAACACCCCCCATTCCTGTGCGGCTATGTCAAACACAGCGGCCTCATGTTCGCCGGTATCCGGCGTTGGCGCCAGGGTCGCGTTATGCGGAATGAGATATTTTCCCGGTTCCAACGGTGATTCTTGCGCCTCACCTACGCCGATCAATTCACCGGTCGTGGCATGGAAATGGTAGATTTTCGGCATAATTTTTATCCTCTAAACGAATGCGGTCATTGTGTCCCCAACAGCGCGGCTGCGTCTTTTAAAGCGTTTTAATTAACATCCCCGCCCGTGCCCGCTTACTCTGCGGGCATGAATACCTCATCCGATTCCTCCCGCCGCCGCGTCTCCCCGGCTGGCCTCGCGCTGATCCGCGAATTCGAGTTATTTTCCGCGAAGGTCTACATCTGCCCGGCCGGCAAACCGACGATCGGCTACGGTCACGTGCTGCGCCCCAGTGATAGTTTCACGGAAATCACCCAGGAACAGGGCGAGGCGATGCTTCAAACTGATATTGCCCCGGTCGAAATCTACCTGCGCGCCGTGCTGCCAGGCCTGACCCAGAATCAATTCGACGCGCTGGCCAGCCTCTGCTTCAACATCGGCCTGGGCAACTTCGAGCGTTCGACATTACTGACGCGCCTGAAAGCGGGCGACCTGCGCGGCGCGGCGCTTCAGTTCCGCCGCTGGATACATGCCAACGGCAAGAAATTACCCGGCCTCGTTCGCCGCCGCGCGGCGGAAGAAGCGCTGTTCATGCGGGGATCATGAAATGAAACTTGACGCTTTAACCCAATATCTTTTAGAGGCCGGCGGGCTGACCCGCGCCCTGGCCTCCTACCCGATCTCCGCGCGCGTCTCCGGCGTCCGCGCCGCCCAGCGCCTGGCAAAAAAACGGCGCAACCGGAGAAAGCATGAAGCTCATTCCTGATTGGCGCCTGGCCTGGCGCTTCTCCTCGATCTGGCTGGCGGCCGCGACAGCGCTCTTGTCCACGGCCTACGACTATCTCCCGGCAATCCGTGAGGCGATTCCCGACGGCTGGGTGAAATGGGCCGCCATCGCCATCATTGCCGCGCGCATTGTGCATCAGCGCCGTCCGGAGAATGCGCAATGACCGATTTGAAATTGACCCTGGCGGCGTCGGGCGCCGCGCTCATCCTGGGCGCGGCGCTGGCCTGGGGAATTCAGTCCTGGCGCGTCGATGCCATGAAAAATGAATTTGCCGTGTACCGGGCCGTGGCTGAGGCGAACGCGGCGGCGGCCGAGGCAGCCGCGCGCGCCGCCGAGGAACAGTGGGCATCGCAATTGAAAGAGGTCAATGATGAACATGCAAAAAAACTGGTTAAGGCTACGAAAGATGCGGCTGCCGCTCGCCGTGCTTCTATCGGGCTGCGCGACACCCTCGCCGCCCTGCAGTCCCGCCTTGCCGAGGCTTCCGTGCCCGCCGTCACTGTCACTGCCGCTGCCGTCGGAGACGTACTCGGAGAATGCGAGGAGAAATATCGAGCAATGGCGGCAACGGCTGATGGGCACGCCGTTGATGTCGGAAAAATGATGGGCGGCTGGCCGCGCCTGGGGTTGGGCGCATGCAATGCGCCCCTACAGCTAAACGCGATGGATGACGAATGAGAGCGCATATTTTAGCCTTCGCCAAGGGGTTTTCCCTTGGGACGGCGGCCGCGCTGTTGGGGTATTGGGTTGCGTTAGCGATTTCGCATTTTTGACATGACCGACATTTCCGACCGGGCCACCGAACGCGAGGAAACGCTGCGCGCCGACGCGCTGGCCGCGCATTTCCGGCGCGTCGGCACGGAGGCCGTCTCGGCCAAGCGCTGCGCGGTATGCGACGAACCGATTCCCGACGCCCGGCGGCGCGCCTTGCCGGGCGTAATGACCTGCGTCGACTGCCAGAGCGACATCGAACGCGCCTTGAAACAAGGATAGAAACATGGATATAGAAAATACCCGGCTGTTGCTGCAAGTGCTGAACATGGTGGGCACCGTCGTCATTGGCTGCTGGATGTACCTGGAAAAACGGAATGACAAAACCAATGTGCGCATTGACGCGCTGACCGGCCGCGTCGAGCAGGCGGATCGGGCGCTGATGGAGATCAAAGGCGCGGCGCAGGGGCAATTGCGCCTGGACGATTTAACCAAAGTTTATGACCGCATAAACGGTATTGACCGAAAACTTTCGGAGATGACGGGCGAATTTCGTGGGGTGTCCGACACGCTGAAGCTGCTGGTGAACAAAATTACCGAAAAAGGGTTGCAATGAACGACGCCAACCACGACCCCCTGACTGCTCGCCGCCGGAAGCAAATTCTGACCGCCCTGTCGCTGCGCCCGCAACACACAGCAACTCCCGGCAGCCTGCTCGCGGAACTAGAGGCCACAGGCTATCCAATGACCCTGACCAAACTAATGGTGGAGTGCGCCTTCCTGACTAATCTTGGGCTAACCGACGCGCCGGACGTAGGCTTTATCACTCTCACCGACGACGGACTGGCGGTAGCAAAAGGCCTGGTGCACTTGCCCGGCATCGGCGCGCCCGCGCTGGGGGAACGCTGATGCG
>JAITNI010000107.1 GCA_031290535.1 Zoogloeaceae bacterium | reverse complement strand
TAAACCCCTTGCCTTTTATACTTGCCCGCCCTGCGACCCGCTCAGGGCGAACGGGGCGCGGGCGGCCGAGCCTCAATATTTTATGCAGAACAAAAATGCAATATTGATCGGGCGGGATTCATTCTCCCCCGAAGAAGAAGCCGTCCCGGACAGGGTGTGGGTATGATCGCCCGCCGCAGCGGTTGACTTGGATACTGTACCCCCCATCGCCCAGACAGACATGCTGCCGGCAGTCAGCCCCCCATACCCTATGATCGTGTGCGTGTGGCTTCCTGCCGACTGCGCCGTGCCGGACAGATTGTGGGTGTGCGCCAGATTCTGCGAATCTTGACTGCTGCCAAACACCCGCCCAGGGTCGACTTCGCCCCCATTGTCCCAGCATCGGTCAAACTTGCCGCAACAATCCGGGATGTTGAAAGTAGTGCTGCCGTCGCCCGCGCCATAAATCGTGCCGATCACGCTGAAAAGGCCAGCAAAATCAGTTCTGGAAAGCGCCGCGCCGTCGCAAAACAAATAGCCGTCCGGGGCAACCGGAGCCGCAAAATGAATAATTGTCCCCACTGGAACCCCTTGCGGGCGCTGTAGCAGGGCGGACAGCAGGTCTTGCACGCTGTCCCACCCGACCAGAGACATGGTGGCGTTGGCCTCCACATAGACCTTGCCGGGGGTATTCTCGCCCTGCACGATGCCGGGGCTGGTGTTCGTGGCCTGCGAAACGCTGGCGCTGCCGCGATCAATCCATTCCCCCTCGCTCACATACCAGGTGTAATCCTTGTCGAATTCCACGTCGACCAGTGTGCCGCCCTCCGGGGTGGGGCCAGACACGCCCGATGCCGTCTCCCACGCCGTTTGCAGGTCAGACTGCGAGGGGGTGACGGAAGCCAGATGCACCACGTAGCGCTGCGTCTTGCCTTGCAGCGCGGCAATATCGGCGGTGTTTTGCGTGAGTTGGCTGACATCCTCCTTTGCCATCAGTCCGGCGTTTTGCGCCGAAGACAGGGGAAGGGTTTTGTCGATTTCCAAGGTCGCGCCCGTGGCCGGGTTGCGGTAAAACTGCTGGGCGATGACCGTATCGCCGTCGATGACAAAATCAACATCTGTGGTGAAATCGTGATTGACGGCGGACGCGTCCAGCTTTGTGGCCTGCGCGGCCTCAACCCCGGCCACGGTCTCCGAGAGCGCCGTCAGCGCCTGAGCGCTGGCCTTGCCGACGATCTGGACTTCGAGGGTTTCCATCGCCAGATTGCTGGCCTTGTTATCCAGTTCGGCGCGCAGGCCGGGGATGGCGGCAATCGGGTGGGCATTCGCCGCGTCTCGACCGGTCAGGGCGTTATGCACGGTGACGCCAGAGCCGGGGGTGCCGGTTCCCGTGGCGAGGGCATCCAAAAAGTCCTGCTCCGACCCTGCGTTGCCGAGGTCAAGCCAGATTTGATAGGCGGACTTGCCCGGCAAACCGGGGAGGCCGCGCTCAAGGATTTCGAGAATTTCAGGCATCACAAATCCTTTTCCAAAACCGCCAGCCGCCCCGTCAGATACACCGTCTGCTCCCCCTCCGCGTCGACAAACAGAACGCGGTAACGGGCGGCGGTGCAAGTAATGTCGGCGGTGTCGGCGGCAGTCAATTCAAATTCAGTCACGCCATCCGCGCCCAGCAGGCCGGTGTCAAACCCCCAGGCGGCGCGGCGTGGGTGTTGGGTGTCGTAGATTTCCAACCGCGCCACACAGCCCGTTAAATCGACCGGCTGGCGGATGGGGTGAATCCGGCGGCGAAAAACAAAACGCCACGCAAATCCCCGCCGCAAGGCACGGGAGCCGAGGAGGTCGTAGGTATGGCAGCTCATGGCGTCGTCACCAACACCTTGAAGGCAAGCGGAAAATAGCCGTGCGTCTCCGTGAAATGCGGGGCGGGGCCAGGGGTCACTTGCAGGCGCTCGCGGCCTCCGAGCGGTAGATCAATCCAGACGCCGGAGAGGCTCTTCAGCACTTCGGCGAGCAGGGATTCTGCGGCCTCCTGTTGCGCGGCGCTGCGGTTCTTGCGGGCAGAATGCTTGACCACGGCCACCACACACCAGAGTTCTTCCCAGCGGGTTTCCGTGCCCACGCTCTCGACCGGCGCGTAATCCAGCAACACCACATGCAGGGCAGGCGTCACCTGGCTTTGTTCGGTCACGCCTGGCAAATCTGCCGTGGCAAATACATTGCCCTGCGCGGACGGGCAATCGTGGGCGAGGCGTTCAAGCAGAAGCGGGGCAATCGCCAGCAGACCGGGGCGGTTCATGTCCGCCTCCTGGGCTTCACATGCGGGCTGGCGAAGGGCGAGCGGGCGCGGCCAGTCACCATTTCCACCAGACCCCCGGCGGCATCGTCCCCGGCAGCTTCAAGGTCAAGCGCCAGTGTGCCGTTTGCCAGCATCCGCAACATCTCCCGCGCCCATTTGGCGCGGTCTTTGACCACTTCGGGCACCTTGCTGTTGTACAGCGCCTCATGCGCCAGTTCACAGGCAATGCGGGTCAGGATGACCGGGACGCGGGCAATGGGCAGGCGATAGCGCCCATACAGCGCGGCATCAATTTCTCCCCCGGCATCCGCCAGCGCCCGCCCGATCAGTTCCGGGGCGGGCGTGTGAGTGGCGTCGGTATCGGCAACCTCGTTGATTTCCGCTTCGCCAAAGCGGGCGTAGAGGTCGGCAAGGGTGGCGTAGAGGCGGGCCATGATGCAGCTTAGGCGGGTAAGGGCGCAGCGACCCGCTCGCCTGCCGCGTCCAGAAAGACCACGACCAGGCGCGGCTCGGCAATCAGGATTTCGAGATCGGCGCGGGAGATGCTCGTGAGCTTGAGCACGGTTGATTTGGTGCTCCATGCCCGTCCGGCGCGGCGAAAACCATCGCTGTGCGCCGTGACGCGAACGGAGACCGCGCCGGATTTTTTAGCGGACAACATAGTCGGAGCAATCTCGAACCCCGCTCCATCTCTCCCTTTATCGGAGGGAAGCGCTTCAGCGGTGCCTTTGGTTACGATATTTTTGGGGGCTGCCATGACAAAAATCTCCTGTACGGGCACGGCATACCGTGCCCTGTGGGGGTTATTAATCCAGATACGGGCTGACGAGCAGTTGGGCGCTGCCCTTCCAGATGTTGTCCGAGCCATTGATCTGCGTGGATTCCAGCAGGGTGCGGGCGCGGCCTTCATTGGTGGAGCCGACCACCAGATGCGTGGCCCTGACCCCCAGCGCGCTACCATCCGGGCGATACTGGGTCGAGAGCGCGATCTTGGCGGCTTCCCAGTTGGCGGCGCTCAGTTCGTTCGTACTGGCATAGGCAAGCTGGTGAAAGCCGAACCCGGCGTTGTAGCGCGCTTCCACGCCGTACAGATACTCGCCGTTCAGGAACACATGATCGTCCTCGGCATTGGTCTTCCTGGTAAAGGTGGCCGGTTTGCGAAGCTGGAAGATCAGCGGCTTCAGGTAGCTGCGCGACAGGTCAAAGGCATACCAGGCATTGCCGGTTCCGGTTTGCACGTTGCTCCATGAGATTTCCTTGCCCGCCTTGTCAAAACCCGCGTGGTCGGCGTCAAAGAACGGCTGGCCGTCAAAGCCGGGGGTGGTAAAGCCTGCGCGCAACAGCGCCCAGACCAGATCATCCGGGTGGCGGGCGGCAATTTCCGCCTGCTGCTGGATGATGTTGCTGTAAATGCCGATGCGGTCATCCTCGATGTCGTCCGCCTTCAGGCCAATGGTGTGCTCCCATTTGCGATTCTGGAGCACTGCCGTGGTGGATTCCAGGTTGTTGACCACGCGCTGGCCAATCCACTCGCGCATTCCCGGCAGGTCTTTGACCCAGCCGTAGTTTTCGGCATTCGATTGCGAGTTGATCTGCATCGCAATCTGCGGCCAGGTGGCCGGGACAGACTCAATGGCCTTGATAAAGGCGGCGTTGAAGCCTTGCGACAAAAGGGTGATGAGGTGCGGGGTAATCTGCATGATACTGTTCTCCTGTTAAATACCGATGCGAACCCAGACGCCGCCTGCATCCACGGCGAGGATGTTGCCCGCCAGAGGTTGCGTGCTGGTGCTGGTCACGGTTTGGTCATCCGCCAGATAGGCGGGGACGCCGATGTTGGCGGCCACGATGCTGCCATCGCTGGCAAGCTGGAAAATGCCCGCCTCAACGGTCACATTCAATTCTCCATCCACCGCATTCGTGGCATCGACGGTCTGTTCCACCCGCCCGACAGAGACGCTGTCTGCCGTGCCGCCGGGAACAGCCAGCCCCGCCTCGACCCCGGCAATGCCGCCCTGATACAAAATCACGCCGCCCTTGACCGGGTAGCCCTGAATGTCCCCAAGTTTCTTGAGGGTGTTGCGAGGTGCGGTAAGCGCTGTCATGGTTAAACTCCTTTGCCTTTGTTGAATTCATCGGTGGAAAGGCCAAAGGCTTTCATCACCGCTTCGGCTTCGACGCTGCCGCTGCCACTGCCGCCTTTGCCGCGCTCAATGCCATCAGACTGCATCCCCTGCCGCGCCGCCGTGGGGGCGAGGTCAGCGAGGAAAGCCGTCAGCTTGGCGATGCCTTGCGGAGCCACGTCGTTTTCTGCAAACGCCTTCAGGCCGGGCTGGGTCACAAACTTGCCTGCCTTGTCGGCCTCGGCGATCAGCGTCGCCACTTCCCGCGCCTTCAGGGCGGCGATTTCGTTTTGCAATGAAACCACCAGTTCCGGCGCGGGGGTTGGCGGCGCAGCCTTCAGCGCCGCCAGTTCGTCCCGGCTGGCCGAGAGCGCGGCTTCTGCCGCAGTCTTTGCCGCATCGGCGCTTTCGGCCTTCGTCTTCAGGGCAGAGAGCGCCGCCAGGGCATCAGCTTCCGTCTTGTCTTCTGCAAGGCCAAGAGCCTTCAGGAGTGCTTTCAGTTCCATTTCTGGTTCCTCATGGGTAAAAACATCGGTTGAAAAATCGACGCCCTCGAAACGGGCGGAAAGCGCCACGGCCTTCATGCCATCCAGGCCGGGGTTGTTGGTGAGCGCGGCCATGCGAATGCCTGTCACCGCGCCAGTTTTTTTGTCATAGGTGAATACCGGGGAGATAAAGCGATACTCGCCTGCCTTCAGCATGGTTTCGGCGCGGGGCGTCCATTGCACGTCGATGGCAAACAGCCCCGCCCCTTCGCGCCATTCCAGTGTTTTGAACCAGCCCGCCGCCGGGGCCGGTTGCCCGTTCTGGTCGGCCAACAGGGTTTGGTGCTCGTAGTCGATGACCAGCGGATTCGTGCGCGCCGACAGGGCGGCAACCAGACGTCCGGCAATGGCCGCGTTAATCTGCCAACCCGGCGCATCCACAGGACGGCCAGAGCCATCCCCGGCGCGAAACACCGGGCCGGGAGGTGTAAGCTGGATTTCCGCAGGGATTGCCCCAAGGGAAAAAGTCAGCGCGGCAAGGGAAAGTTTTGGATGTGCCATGCCCCGAATGATCGGGCAAAGCAGGGGAAACGGTCAGGGGGAAGGGGTTCGGCAGAGGGGGCGCTTGCGCTACCTGAAAAAATCTCCCTGCCGGAACGGCAGAGGGTCTGGCGGGAGGGTGTCG
>JAITNI010000320.1 GCA_031290535.1 Zoogloeaceae bacterium | reverse complement strand
GGCGGCGGGTGTCGGGGCACAGGGTGGTGTCCCAGAGTTGTTCCGGGTTCATTTCGCCCAGACCCTTGAAGCGGGAAATGCCCACATTTTCCGGGCGAACCTTTTCCCGCCGAAGTTTTTCCAGCGCCGCGTCGCGTTCGGCTTCGTCCAGCGCGTAAATCTTGGCGGGCGGACGATTTTTGCCCTGTCCGGGCACGTCCAGCCGGTAGAGCGGCGGCTGGGCAAAGTACAGGTGGCCGTGCGCGACCAGCCGGGGAAAATGGCGGTAAAAGAGGGTGCACAGCAGGACGCGGATGTGCGAGCCATCCACGTCGGCATCGGTCATGATGACCACCTTGCCGTAGCGCAGGTTGGCAAGCACGGCGTCATCGGCGTCGGGGGCGTGCGGGTCAATGCCGAGCGCCACGGCGATGTCATGCACCTCGCGGTTGGCGAACAGGCTGCCGGGGTCAATCTCCCAGGTGTTCAGTACCTTGCCACGCAAGGGGAGGATGGCCTGCGTTTCCTTGTCGCGCCCCGATTTGGCGGATCCGCCGGCGGAATCACCTTCCACCAGAAAGAGTTCGTTGCGGTTCAGGTCTTCGGACTGGCAGTCGGAGAGTTTGCCGGGCAGAATGGTGACGCCGGACTGTTTTCTTTTTTCCACCTTCTGTCCGGCGCGGGTTCTGGCCTGCGCGGCGCGAATCGCCAGTTCGGCGATTTTTTTTGCCGCTTCCGGGTGTTCGTTCAACCACAATTCCAGCGGGTCGCGGGCCATGCGGGCGACCAGCGCCAGCGCGTCGCGCGAATTGAGGCGTTCCTTGATCTGCCCCTGAAAAGAGGGGTCGAGCACCCGCGCCGCGAGGACGAAGCTGGCGCGGGAGAACACGTCTTCCGCCGTCAGTTTGACGCCCTTGGGCAACAGGGCGTGGTGTTCGCTGAACCCTTTCAGGGCGTCAAACGCCGCCTGCCGCAAGCCCGCTTCATGTGTGCCGCCTGCGGGCGTGGGGATGAGATTGACATAGGACTCCCGCGCCAGCCCGCCTTCTGCCGTCCAGCAGATGGCCCAGGCCGCGCCTGCGCCGGAAGGAAAATTTTCGTCATCGGGCAGGGCGTATTTTTCGGCGCTGAAGACCGGCGCGATCAGTTCTTCCTGAATCTGTTCGGTCAGATATTGCTGCATCCCCTGCGTAAAGCGCCAGGTTTTGACGTCGGGCGTCTCGCCCCCTTCAAGGGTCAGACGCACTTCCAGCCCCGGCAGGAGCACCGCCTTGCTCCGCAACAGGCGTTCCAGCCCCGCCGCCGCGACATGGGGCGTATCGAAAAACTGGACGTCCGGCCAGGCACGGACGCGCGTACTGCTGGCCTTTTTGGGCGCGTCGCCCGTCCGGCGCAGGGGTTCGATCACCGCGCCGCCGGAAAAGGCCATCTGATACCGTCCGCCCTCGCGGGTCACTTCCACCTCCAGCCGGGTGGAGAGCGCGTTGGTGACGGAAACGCCCACCCCGTGCAGGCCGCCGGAAAAACGATACGCCGAATCCCCGTCATTCTTGTTGAACTTGCCGCCCGCGTGCAGGCGGGTGAACACCACTTCCACCGTCGGCACGCCCTCCGCCGGATGAATTTCCACCGGAATGCCGCGCCCGTCATCCACCACGGTGACGGACTGATCCCGGTGCAAGGTGACGTCAATCAGGCGACAATACCCGGCCAGCGCCTCGTCAGCGGCGTTGTCGATGACTTCCTGAATGATGTGCAGGGGCGAATCCGTGCGGGTGTACATCCCCGGACGATGACGAACCGGTTCCAGCCCTTTCAGGACAGCGATGGATTCAGCGGTATAGCTCAAAAGTTCCTCCCGCAGCAGGCCAGACAAGCCCGCCAGAAATTTTTATGAAGGCGCGAGTTTAGCGCTCAAACGGCAGGAAGCGAAAGGGGAAAAGCGTTTGAATGATGAATGATTCATGGTACTCTATGCCGGAATTTTTTCGAGCCTGATCTGATTGTTGAACCGCCATGTTTACCCCTTCCCGCGACGAAGTGCGTCAATTTTTTTGTAGCGTCTGGCAAAAGCGGCAGGCGCGTTTGCCTTTGAGCGGCGCGGAACTGCCTGCGGCGGACATTCTGGCCTGTCACCCGGAATATCACGCCTTGCTGGACAATCCGGCGCAGGCGCTGGACAGGGAATGGACGCCAGAGGATGGGGAGACGAATCCCTTTTTGCATCTTTCCCTGCATCTGGCGATTGCCGAGCAGCTTGCCATCGACCAGCCCCCCGGCATCCGCGCCGCTTTTAGCCGCCTCGCGCAAACGCGGGACGCCCACGCTGCCGGACATGTGTTGCTGGAATGTCTGGGAGAAGTACTTTGGGCCGCGCAAAAAGAAGGTAAAATGCCAAACAGTACGGTTTATCTGGACAAGGTCAGAACGTATGCCATGCGAAAAGCAGGAAACTAGGGGAACGCTGCACAAGTTCCACCCGTTCGGGCTGAGCCTGTCGAAGCCCTTGTTTTTACGGGGAATGCCCTTCGACAGAGCTTCAGGGCGAACGGAGGAAGGGCGAACGGGATGATCCAGAGTTTCCTTAGCCGCCCCCGGCCTTTGAGGCAGGGCTTTCAAACCGAAGTTCATTTTATGATGGAGACAAGAACCATGCAGGCAAAAAAAGTATTTGCGCTGGCAGGTCTGGCCGCGCTGCTCGCGTTGTTCGTACTGGCGGCGATTTTCCTGTACGATGAGCCGCTGAGTCCGGTGTCGGAACAGGCGCTTCATTATCAGGTTCCGTCCGTTCCGCCAGAAGAAAACGCCTTCATCGCGCAGATGGGTTTTAGCGCGCCTGCGGGCAGCGATTTTATCCGGGTCGGAGAAGAACGGGTGCGTCTGCTCGCGCAGGGAATCGCCCCCCCGCCAGATGAAGCCAGCCTCTGGTTCCACGGGGCGCCTTCCGATCTCTGTTATTGCACGAACCTGAACGCGCCGAAATGCCTGGAGGGAATCCGGGCAATCCGGGAGAAGGCGGAAAATATTCGCCAGGGGATAGAAGAAAACCGGGAGATGACGGAACGCTATCTGAAAATCATGAGCTTGCCAGTTTACGCCAATGTTTTTGTGAACGACACCTTATCCGCTCCGGGTGATATCTTCTTCTATGTGCCCGAGAACGATCGCCTGAGTAGCGCCTCACAGTTTTTAACGGCACGCGCCCTGCTGGACATTCAGGAGGGCCGCATTGCCGAGGGTCTGGCATGGATGGCAAAAAACCAGACCTTGTTTCGCAAAATTTATGCAGCGAAAGAAGCGACTTTTGTCGACAAACTGACCGCCATCCGGCAAATCCAGATGCAGACCATGCTCCTGGGGCACCTGATCGCGCAAAACGCGCTGCGTGACCAGGCGGAAAATGCGCGCGCCCTGTTGACGCCCCTGGAAAATCCGAAAGAACATTACCTGGAAGCGCGCTGGAGGGAACATGTCGAAACCCTGAACGATCAGTTCTACTACGGCTTGGCCAATCTGCTTGAAAGCGATCTTTTTGATCGTGACCGGGATGAGGAAATCGGCTATGGACAGAAGCTGCGCGCCTATTTCATGTACTATTTTTTACACAAAAAGAATATGAGCACGAACCTCAAGAGCGAATTTCTGAACCATGAAATCGCGCTGATCCACGAAACGCCCCTCCCCCGTCTGGCGGCCGAGCGCAAAATCCTGCGGGAGAAAATACGGGAACGTGTCTGCGGGAAAGCACCGGAGGATTCCTTTGCCTGCAAACACCCCTGGCGTAATTACGTCGGCGAATTCGATCACCGGCGTTACCCCACCCTATGGATCAATCATTACCTGTTCGAGATTCTCGATGTGGATGCCACTATCCGTCTGACGCGCGCACAACTGGAATATCAACTGGCCGTGAAAAACCACCAGGGCGCTCCGGCAGACGTCCCGCAGGTCTTGGCAACACTGGGGCCGGAAACTTTCAACCCCTACACCGAACAACCCTTCGAGTGGAATCCTGAAAAAGGAAGCATCGGTTTCCTGCCCGCCGCTCCAGATGATGGCTCGGCCCGCCTCTGGAAGGATAAGGAACGGGTGGAAGCCCGTCTGCGCCCATGAGCCAACCTGCAAGAAATTTCAAACCGGAGTTCGTTTTACGATGAAAATTTTTCTTTCCGTCCTCGGCCTGACCTTCGCCCTGCTGGCGCTGGTGTTGCTGATTCCCGTCCCCCCTCCCGCCGAAACTGGCGACCCGGACAATCACCTGCCCTGGCAAATCGCGCTCGATGCCACCGGACAAAGCCGGGTCTTTGGCCTTGAACCCGGCATCAGCACGCTGGCGGAAGCGCGGCAGCGTTTTGGCGAGGATCTGGAACTTGCCATTATCGCCAGCCAGGAAGAAAGCGGCACACTGGAAGCCTATTACCCGCTGGTGACGCTGGGGCCGCTTCAGGGTCGCCTGATTCTGACGCTGGAAGCCTCCCCGGAACACCTCCAGACGATGAAAAACCGCGCCGCCAAATCCGAATATACGGAAAACGTCGCCAAAAAATTCAGCCTCGCCAGCGAAGATTTTGTGGCGGCGGAACAGGCTCCCATCCGCGCCATCAGCCTGATTCCCGCCGCCAGTCTGGACGAAGCCACGATTTTGCAACGCTTTGGCGAACCGGCGGAAAAAATCAGCGCCTCGGAAACCCTGACCCACTACCTCTACCCGTCCAGGGGTCTCGACGTTGTGCATGACGCCAAGGGCAAGGAAATCCTGCAATACGTCGCGCCCAAAAATTTTGAAAGCCAGATTCTCGCCCCACTACGCACACAACAGCAAGCAAAGGCCACCAGGGAATAGAGGAAAACTCTGCACAAATTCCACCCGTTCGGGCTGAGCCTGTCGAAGCCCTTGTTTTTACGGGGAATGCCCAACGACCAAGCTCAGGGCGAACGGCCTTGTGCAGAGCTTCCTTAGGAAAACTCTGAATGACATCGTTCGCCCTGAAGCCCGGTCGTTGGGCGTGGTTCGACAGGGCTTCACCACGAACGGAAAACAGGCTCACCCCGAACGGAAAATTGCAGGAATAGCGATAGATCACGCGCTCCCGTGCCGCCGCACCATCTCGAACAGGCACACAGCGGCGGCGGTGGCAACATTCAGGGATTCCAGCTTGCCGGGCATGGGGATGCGAATGCGTTTTTGGGCGGCGGCGAGCACCGGCGGACGCACGCCCTGCCCTTCCGAACCGAACACCCAGGCCACAGGATGCCGCCATGCGGCGGCGTAAAGGGATTGCCCCTCTTTCAGCGCCGTTGCCAGACTTTCCCCCGCAAAGGCCGCCAAAAAATCGGGCAGGTCGACACCCTCATGAATCCGCATCTGAAAATGCGCCCCCTGTCCGGCGCGCAAGACCTTGAGCGACCAGGCATCGGCGCAATCGGCGGACAGGAGCGCCTGCGATACCCCCGCTGCCGCCGCCGTCCGCAGGATTGCGCCCAGATTGCCGGGGTCTTGCACCCCGTCCAGCAGCAGGCTGTCCTGATCCGGCGCGGGCGGCGTCGCCTGTGCCGGTCGGGGCGCGAAGGCCAGAAGGCCCCCCGGCGTTTCGGTATCCGCCAGTTCCGCGAACAACGCTTCGGAAAGCTGCGTCGGTTCTGGCGCGTGTTCCCCCAATCCGGCCAGCCAGTCGGCAATTTCCGGGTTCTGCCGCCCCTTGTCACTCACCAGAATGCAGGACGGCAAGCCGCAAGCCACCTGCCAGGCCGTCACAAGATGCAGCCCTTCGAGCAGGACTTCCCCCGCCTGACGACGCGCACGCCCCGATTGCGCCAGTTTTTTCCAGGCTTTGAAGTGTGGGTTGTCTCTTGAAATGATGTGTTTCATGAATATAGCCATTCCTGTAAATAATTGCACGCCCCCGGCAGTCCCTTTTCCGCTGAGGAAGTGTAGGATTATTTTTTGAGAATCGCTATAAAATTCATCCGATGCCCAGACTTCTCGTCAGGCTTTCTCGCAAACTTCCAGTAATGCTTTATAATTCGTCTCTAAGTAGATGAAATTTAAGACAAATGTCTTTCAAAAAACCTGAACCTCGTTCTGTCTGCTGGCGTGAAAAAGGCATGGGGGTTGAAGGACTGGCTTTCTGCCTGCGCGGGAAGCACACGATAAGGAATTTTCTCATGGCAGTTTCTTCCCGCAAGGGGGCGTCTCCGAGTCCCTTGCCCGAAAAAATCGGCGTTTTGCTGCGCGAGTCGCGCTGGCTGGCGGTCGGGGCGCTGGCCTTGTTTCTGGCGCTGGCGCTGTGGGGTTACGACGCGCGCGACCCCGGCTGGTCACATGCCGTGGGGGACGTGAGCTTGCAGAATCCGGCGGGCCGGGCCGGGGCGTGGATTGCCGATTTGCTGCTTTCCCTGTTCGGGTTTTCCGCCTGGTGGTGGATTGTTCTGCTCCTGATGTGCGTCTGGTGGGGCTATCGGCATTTGACGGGTCTGATGACGGGCGCGTCCGCATCCGTCGAACAGCGCGACAGACGTCCTCTCTTTCTCGCCTTGACCGGCTTTGTGCTGCTGATTACCGCCAGTGCTGCGCTGGAATCCCTGCGTTTTTATTCCTATGCCGACGCTTTGCCGATGCAGTCCGGCGGCCTGCTGGGGGTTGAAATGGGGCGCATTCTGGGCGAAGCCGTGGGCTATACCGGAGCGACGCTCATGCTTCTGCTGGCGGTCGCCGTGGGCTGGAGCATGTTTTCGGGCATGTCCTGGTTGTGGTTCATCGAGCGTCTGGGCACGGGACTGGAGATGGTTTATTTGCGCGTGTACGGCGTTTTTGAGCGCTGGCAGGATCGGCGCATCGGGCGCAACGTGGCGCAGCGGCGCGAGGCCGTCGTGGAAGAGGAGAAAAAACGCGCCGAATTTCTGGAACCGGTGTTTATTGAGCCAACGCTCACGTCTTCCGCCGTAGAGGTTTCCCTCAAAGCGTCAAAACGCATTGAGCGGGAAAAGCAGCCGCCCCTGATTCCCGAAGTGGTGCCCGGTGGGCAATTGCCGCCCCTGCATCTGCTGGATCCCGCGCCCGCCCAAAGCGTGCTGCCCGCCGCCGACACGCTGGAATTCACCTCGCGTCTGATCGAGCGCAAGCTGGCGGATTTTGGCGTACTGGTCAAGGTGCTGGCGGCGCTGCCGGGGCCGGTGATTACCCGCTATGAAATCGACCCGGCGACCGGGGTCAAGGGGTCGCAAATCGTCAATTTGTCGCGCGATCTGGCGCGCGCGCTGGCGCTGATTTCCATCCGCGTGGTGGAAACCGTGCCGGGCAAATCCTGCATGGCGCTGGAATTACCCAATCCGCGCCGCCAGACGGTCAAACTCTCCGAGATCATTTCCAGCAAGCCCTGGAACGACATGGCCAGTCCCCTGACGGTGACGCTGGGCAAGGACATCGGCGGTCTGCCGGTGGTGGCCGACCTCGCCAAGATGCCGCATCTGCTGGTGGCAGGGACGACGGGTTCCGGCAAATCGGTGGGCGTCAATGCCATGATTTTGTCGCTCCTCTACAAATCCGAGCCGGAAATGGTGCGCCTGATCCTGATTGACCCCAAGATGCTGGAACTCTCCATTTACGAGGGCATTCCGCACCTGCTCGCGCCGGTTGTGACCGACATGCGGCAGGCGGCCAACGCGCTCAACTGGTGCGTGGGCGAGATGGAACGGCGCTACAAACTGATGAGCGCGATGGGCGTTCGCAATCTGGCGGGCTACAACGCCAAGCTGCGCGAGGCGGCGCGGCATGGCGAGCCGATTTACAATCCTTTTTCCCTGACCCCGGAATCGCCTGAACCGCTCGCCGCGTTGCCCTTCATCGTGGTGGTCATCGACGAGCTGGCCGACCTGATGATGGTGGTCGGCAAAAAAGTGGAAGAGCTGATTGCCCGTCTGGCGCAAAAGGCGCGCGCCGCTGGCCTGCACCTGATTCTGGCGACGCAGCGTCCGAGTGTGGATGTGATTACTGGCCTGATTAAAGCCAATATCCCGACGCGAATTTCCTTTCAGGTCTCCAGCAAGATCGACTCCCGCACCATTCTCGACCAGATGGGCGCGGAAAACCTGCTTGGGCAGGGGGATATGCTCTACCTCACGCCCGGCACCGGCTATCCCACCCGCGTGCATGGCGCGTTTGTTTCCGATGACGAAGTCCATCGTGTGGTGGAGCAACTCAAACAGACCGGCACGCCCGAATACATCGCCGACATCCTGACCGCCAATTTTGAGGATGAAAACGGCGGCGGCAATGGCGGCGACGGCGAGGCGGTCGACGCGGAAAATGACCCGCTCTACGATCAGGCGGTCGAAGTGGTGATTACCAATCGCCGCGCCTCCATTTCGCTGGTGCAGCGCCATTTGCGGATTGGCTACAACCGGGCGGCGCGTCTGATCGAGGCGATGGAGCATTCCGGCCTCGTCTCCGCGATGGATGGCCGGGGCGGGCGGGAAGTGCTGGGCAGAAAGGAAGAAGAATGAGCGTTTTTTCAAAGCGTCGCATATTCGCCGTTTTTTTTCTGGCGGTTTTTGGGGGGCTGGGGGCGCTGCCGCAAACCGCCCATGCGGGAGCCATCGATACCCTGAAGCAGTTTCTTGACCACACCACGAGCTTTTCCGCCGATTTTTCCCTCTCCGTGCAGTCGGAGGGCGGGCGGCAGCCGGTCAATTCCAATGGCAAACTCGCCCTGCAAAAGCCGGGTAAATTTCGCTGGGAAGTGCAAAAGCCCTATCCGCAACTGATGGTGGGGGACGGGCAAAAAGTCTGGATTTACGACCCCGATCTGGCGCAGGTCACGGTCAGGAAAATCGACCAGACCTTGGGCGACAGCCCCGCCGCCCTGCTGGCCGGTTCGCGGGATGTCCTGAAAAATTTTGAACTGAAGGAAGCGGGCGAGGCGGAAGGGCTGCGCTGGGTGGAAGCGCAACCCAAAAAACAGGATTCCGGTTTTGCCAAAGTACGCCTGGGTTTTGCGGCCAAGGGCGAATTGCGGGTCATGCAGTTGTTCGACAATTTCGGCCAGACCACCACCGTGCGTTTTCAAGTCCCCAAAATCAACCCCAAACTCCCCGCCAGCCAGTTTTTATTTACGCTGCCGGAGGGGGTGGAGGTGTTGGGGGAGTGACCCCCATCCAGCGCAACGCGCCGCAAATCTTCCGTCCTCCTGTAACCCCTCCATCCGTCTCATCGCCCACCGCCTCGACAACACGATGACGACCGGGCAACTTGTGCGCGACAGAACCGGACAGATTAAAAAATCGTGACACTTGCGAAACTCTGAACAGTTTCCCACCGTTCGGGCTGAGGCAGTCGTTGCCCTCGTTGTTACAGGGAATGCCCTTCGACAGAAGCTCTCAGGGCGAACGGTATTATTCAAAGTTTCCCTTGCGGGAGAACCAGATTGCCAGAACGGGCAGCACAATGCCACAATGCAAGCCTGCGCCCTGTCGCGCCGGGTTTTTCCTTGCAGGAGGTTTGCGGATGAAACAAAAAAACGCTTTC
>JAITNI010000043.1 GCA_031290535.1 Zoogloeaceae bacterium | reverse complement strand
CCGCAACCGGATAAGGCTATTCCTGTGCACACAAACAGGATCAGGCATAAAGTCTTCTTCATCTTGTTTCCTTATAAAAAATATTGTTCAAAATTTGAAATACCGTCCAATAAACGATTTTCGATCGTCGATCGTCGATCGTCGAAAAAACTGAAAGGTGAAGTGTCCCGTCGTCGCACGTTTTTCTTCTACCCCGCATAATTTTCTCGTTTTTTCCCGAGAAAATTATTTTTAGCGATACGATTCTATCGTTGCTGGTTTCCGTTGTCTACTCTGAACGATGAAATCTGCCAAAATTGTTCCGGTTTGTCGGCCAAGCTGAGACGCAATGCACCCATCCGCATGGGATCGCTGACACCCAACAGGTGCTGGAAGCCGCGCCGGATTTTATGATGTGCAGGGAGGTATGCTTATGTTTGGCTCGCAGACCTTCAGTTAGGACAGCAGTCGGGACGGTAACCACAGTGGCGCAATCACGGGGGCTATTTTGGGTACGTGCAGACTGGGCATCTACTTTCCGCCATGATTGCCTCCAACAACGTGCCCACTGTGCCTGAACCCGAAACCTACGCCATGCTGCTGGCGGGGTTGGGTTTTCTGGGGGTTGTGGCGCGGCGGCGGCGCAATCTCTCGCGTGCCTGAAAAATTTTGCCGTCACGCAAGACCATTGAAAGCCGCCCATGAGGCGGCTTTTGCATTGGGTGCGCGGCGTGTCAATCAGGGAGGTATCGCGTTATTCCCGTAAATAATCAAACGACCCCGGCCGTGCCTTCTCCCCTCGGTGAGAAGGCACGGCAAGCGTCGCCCCTGTTCATGCGATTGCCCGGCACAGATTGCAAGCCAAAATGACGCCCATGCGTTACACTGGCATCCTTTCCAAAATTCATTCTGTTTCAGTCGCCATGCCCTCTATTCCTCTCCACGAAAAAGCCTTGCAGGACATCGCCGTTCTTCTCAACGCCGCCCGCCGCGTGCTGTTCATCACTGGCGCGGGCATTTCCGCCGACTCGGGGCTACCGACCTACCGGGGCATTGGCGGCCTTTACGAAGACGATCTGACCGAGGAAGGGATTCCCATTGAGGAAGCGCTGTCCGCGCCCATGCTCGCCCAGCGCCCGGAAATCACCTGGAAATATCTGGCGGAAGTTGAGAAAAACTGCCGCACGGCTGGCCCCAACGCGGCGCATCGGACGCTGGCCCGACTGGAACAGGAACTTCCGCATGTGCTGGTGCTGACCCAGAATGTAGACGGCCTGCACCGGGCGGCGGGCAGCAAGAATGTGCTGGAAATCCACGGCGACGTGCATCGCCTCAGTTGCCAGCAATGCGGCGTTCAGGAACGGGTGGAAAGTCTGGTGGGCCGCGAGTTGCCGCCCGTCTGCCCCGCCTGCGGCGGCGCCATGCGCCCGGACGTGGTGCTGTTTGGCGAAATGCTGCCTGAAGCCGAACTGGAACGTTTTCTGGATGAACTCGCCACCGGGTTTGATCTGGTGTTTTCCATCGGCACCAGCAGCGTGTTCCCCTACATCGCCCAGCCGGTCGTGCAGGCCATTCAGGCGAACGTGCCCACCATAGAAATCAATCCGGGACGCACCCCCCTCTCCACGCATGTGCGCTACCAGCTCCCCCTCGGCGCTGCCACCGCCCTGACGGCCATTCAGGAATGGCGCGACAGAATCAACCGCAATCAGCAGTGATCGTCATTCCGGTGGGGTTTTTATCGTCAATCTCCGCATGATTTTCCCGTCCGTTCGCCCTGCGCCAGACTGAAGGGTGAACGCCGCCCGTTCAGGGTTCAACCCGGCGCATCAGGGAAAAAACGCCCCGATTTGTGGGCGTCGCAACAAGCGCGGGGATTCAGGCAGTTGTCAAAATTCCCGATTTCTCTGAAGATGCGGGTTCCTTCTCTTTTTGCCGCTTCCCCATGTCCGATCTTTTTGCCGACGCAACCCCCACCGCGCCCCCTCCCCCGCCTTCCCAATTTTCCCCCCTGGCGGAGCAGTTGCGACCCAAGCAACTGGAAGAGGTCGTGGGGCAGCGGCATTTATTGGGGGCGGGCAAGCCCCTGCGACTGGCCTTTGAGGCACGGCAGCCGCATTCCATGATTTTCTGGGGGCCGCCCGGCGTCGGCAAAACGACGCTGGCGCGACTGATGGCGGAAGGGTTTGATTGCGACTTTATCGCGCTTTCCGCCGTTTTTTCCGGCGTCAAGGAAATCCGCGAGGCGATGAGTCAGGCCGAGGCCAGTCAGCGTCTGGGGCGGCGCACCCTGCTGTTTGTCGATGAAGTGCATCGCTTCAACAAATCGCAACAGGACGCTTTTTTGCCCTATGTGGAATCCGGCACCGTCACCCTGATCGGCGCGACCACCGAAAATCCTTCCTTTGAAGTCAATTCGGCGCTGCTCTCCCGCGCCGCCGTGTATGTGCTCAAACCCCTGAACGCGGAAGAACTGGGGCAGCTTTTTGAACGCGCCCGACAGACTGCTTTCCCGGAACTTTCGTTTCAGGAAGAAGCGCAAACCCGGCTGATCGGCCTTGCCGATGGCGACGCCCGCAAACTCCTGAACCTGCTCGAACAACTCCGCATCGCCGCGCACGGCGCGCATCAAACGCAGATTGACGGCGCTTTTGTGGCGAACGCGCTGGCGCAAAACCTGCGCCGCTTTGACAAGGGCGGCGACGCCTTCTACGACCAGATTTCCGCCCTGCACAAATCCGTGCGCGGCTCCAGCCCGGACGCGGCGCTGTACTGGCTCTGCCGGATGCTGGACGGCGGCGCGGATCCCCGCTATCTGGCGCGGCGCATCCTGCGGATGGCCTGGGAAGACATTGGTCTGGCCGACCCCCGCGCCGCCCGCGTCGCGCTGGACGCGGCGGAAACCTACGAGCGTCTGGGTTCCCCGGAAGGCGAACTGGCGCTGGCCCAGGCCGTGATCTACATGGCCGTCGCGCCCAAATCCAACGCGGGCTACAAAGCCTACAACGCCGCCCGCGCCCATGTCAGCAAAGACCCCTCCCGCCCCGTGCCCGAACATCTGCGTAACGCGCCCACCAAACTCATGAAAGAACTCGGCTACGGCAAAACCTACCGCTACGCCCACGACGAACCGGAAGCCTACGCCGCCGGAGAAAACTACCTCCCCGAAGACATGCCCGAACCCGGCTGGTATCGCCCTGTCCCACGCGGTCTGGAAGCCAGAATCGGCGAAAAACTGGCGCATTTGCGGGAACTGGATACAGCGGCCAGGAAAAAAGAGCCGGAACGCTGAACCTTCACCCCCGCGCCTTTGCCTGCCGGTGCGCTCCGATCAGCATTCCCAAGCGCAAAAAACCATCCCACACATCACCGCTGCCGCTTTTGTCGAGTCCCTTGATGGCGCGGTCGAGGCGGGCGGTCTCCTTTAACGCGCTTTTCAGGGTTTGGTTGCCCACGCCTTGCGCGGCGCGGCGCAGCAGATTTTGACGCGGCCCCCAGATGCGTAATTCCTTGAACAGGCCATCCGCCGACTGACCACGCGCCAGACCCGCCTTGACCTGCGCCAGGGCGCGGATTTCTTCCGCCATCGCCCAGAGCACCAGCACCGGGGATTCGCCTTCCTGCTGCAAGCCTTCCAGCGTGCGCGTCAGGCGCGCCAGATCGCCAGTCAGGAGCGCCTCGCGCAAATCCTCCACGTTGTAGCGGGCGACGTTCAGCACGGCGTCGCGGATGCGCTCAAAACTCAAGTGGCCGACCGGGTAGAGAAGCGCGAGTTTCTGGATTTCCTGATGCGCGGCCAGCAGATTGCCCTCCACCCGCTCGGCCATGAAACGCAGACCTGCCTCGTCCGCCTGCTGCTGCTGGCGCGCCAGCCGTCCGGCAATCCAGCCCGGCAGTTCGGCCAGCGGCGGGGCGTTGAATTTCAGGACGACGCCCGCCTGCGCCAGCGTGGCGAACCAGACGGCTTTTTCTTCCTTCCAGTCCAGTTGTGGCAGGGTGAGGAGGAGCACATTGTCGGCGCTCATGCGCTGGCAGTAGGCCATCAGGGCGGCGCTGCCCTCCTTGCCGGGCTTGCCGGTCGGGAGCGTGAGGTCAATCAGTTTTTTGCCGCCGAACAGGGAAAGATTGCTGGTGGCGGCCGCGAGTTGCCCCCAGTCAAAGCCCGCCAGCGCGCTCATGGATTCCCGCTCCGTGTACCCCTGTTTGCGGGCGGCGGCGCGCAGGGCGTCGGCGGCTTCCAGCACCAAGAGCGGCGCGTCGCCATACAGCACATACAAAGGCTTCAGCGCCTGTTCCAGATGGCGGGCGAACTGTTCTCCCTTGAGGAGCATCAGCGGATTTCCTCCGTGCCAACCGGGACGGCCTGCGGCTGGATGAGCGCCAGCCGACGCAGGATTTGCTGCACCAGATCGCGGTTCATGTCCTGCCAGAGAAAGGCTTCTTCCTGATCCTTGGCGAGCAACTGGTTATCGTCATAAGTGACTTCGCGGGTCAGAATAATTTCATTGACCGGCGTCAGCGGCACGCCCTTGTTGTCTTCGACGCGAAAACTGTAATGCAGGCGCAACTGGTATTCCCTGGCGCGTCCCTCCGCGTTCAGTGCGGCGATGATGCGCTCGGTGCCGTAACCCACTTCGCGGAACACGGCGTCGGCCTGCTGGAGGTCTTCCACCAGCAACTCCGGTTGACTGGCGCGAATCTGGCGGCGCAACTCCGCGCCCCGGTCAGAATTCGCCGCCAGCGCAATGTACAGATTTTGATACGGCAACTGCGTCGCGCCGCGCAACTGAAAGCCGCAGGCGGCCAGCCACAGGGAAAGACAAAGCATCAGGCAAGGGCGAAAAGAAAAACAGGGCATGGGTCAAGGCTCCAACAGGAAGCGGTAAGTTTATCGTGAATCCGCAAGCGCCGCAGCCTTCGGAATGAATTTTATGCTAGCGCCCTGCCGATGCCGCTTTTTGCGGCAGCGCCCGCACCACCCGGACGTCCGCCTCGCCACGGGCGAGTTTCATGTGCAGAGGGGCGTCCGGCTGCAAGCGGCTCGCGTCGCGCACGGCGTGGCCTGTGGCGTCGAGCACCAGCGCGTAGCCGCGTCTCAGCACGGCGTGCGGGTCAAGCTGGCGCAGCCCCTGCGCGTGGCGTTCCAGTTCGGCTTGCCAGTTTTGTTGCTGGCGACGCCAGACGGCGGGCAGGCGGGCGGCGAGTTCGGCCAGACGGTCGCGGCGGGTCGCCAGTTGGCGGGCGGGCGACGGCAGGCGGGCGGCGAGGCTGTCCAGACGTTGTTCCCATTGGCGCAGACGGTTTTCCTGTTGCGTCCTGAGACGCTGGCCGAGCGCCTCAAGCTGGCGTCGCAGCGCCCCGGCGTCCGGGCAGAGCTGTTCGGCGGCGGAGGTGGGCGTGGGGGCGCGCAGGTCGGCGGCAAAATCGGCAATCGTGAAATCGGTTTCGTGGCCGACGCCGCTCACCACCGGCAGACGGGAAGCGCGAATGGCGCGGGCGACGATTTCTTCATTGAACGCCCACAGGTCTTCCATACTGCCGCCGCCCCGGCACAGCAGGATGGCATCGTGATCGGAAGCGGAGGCCGCCGCCAGCGCCAGCGCGATCTGCGCGGCCGCGCCCTCGCCCTGCACCGGCGTGGGAAACAGGGTGAGCGCCACATGCGGGGCGCGGCGCGCAAGTGTCGCCAGCACATCCTTCAGAGCCGCCGCCTGGGGGCTGGTGACAAGCGCCAGACGGCGGGGAAACCCCGGCAGAGGCCGCTTTTGCTCCGGCAGGAACAACCCTTCGCTTTCGAGTTTGGCCTTCAGCGCCAGAAAACGCTCGAACAGGCTGCCCTGTCCGGCCAGACGCAGGGTGTCGACGTTGAGCTGGTATTCTCCCCGCGCCTCGTACAGCGTCACCTGCGCCCGCGCCTCGACCTTCTGGCCGTTTTCCGGGCGAAAACCAAGCAGTTGCGCCTTGTTGCGCCAGATCGCGCAGCGCACCTGCGCCTGGTCGTCCTTCAGAGTGAAATACAGGTGCCCGGAAGCGGCGCGGACGCAATTGGAAATTTCGCCCGCCACCCAGAGGCGCGGCCATTGTTCTTCCAGCAGGCGACGCGCCCGCTGGTTCAGTTCGCTGACGCTGCACACGGATTCGGGGCTGGAATTGGGGGAGATGTCAAGCATGACGAGGCTGTTTACTCCACAAGCGGAAAATGTTGCATTTCGGGCAGAAGCACTTCTTTGACCAACCCGGTTGACAGAAAAGTTTTTTCATTAACTCATTGATTTTATTGAGACAATCAAAAGCGCCTTGTTTGTGGGCGGAGCAGGAAAAACCCTTGTTCTGTCAGGGATTGTGTTTCTTTGTCCCTCTCTATCCACAAACTTATCCACAGCTTTTGGGGATAAGCGCCGCAAAGCGCGTCACTATCGGGTAAACAGGAAAAAAGCGCAAGAATCCTGTGTCTTTTTTTGCAATCGGGCTTGCCCTGACATGGGCATGAGGGCAGAATAGCGGCCTGTTTGTTTCTCAAACCCCTAGTCCTGAGTGTGGAGGTTGCGTGTTTGTTATTCTAAAGGCTGCGGGCTGGCCTATCTGGCCCTTGCTGTTCGCCTCGATCATCGCGGTTGCCCTGATTATCGAACGTTCCATTGTGTTGCGCCGTTCCAGAATCGTGCCTTCGGGTCTCCTGCAACGGGTGGTGGGCGAATGCCGCAAGAATGCCGCCCATGATGGGTTTGTGCAGGAGCTGGAACAGCATTCCCCGCTCGGAAAAGTGCTGGCCGCCGGGTTGAGAAATCGCAACGCCTCCCGCGAAGTGATGAAGGAATCCATTGAGGAAACCGGTCGCGCCGTCACGCACCAGCTGGAACGTTACCTGACCACGCTGGGTACCATCGCCTCCATTTCGCCCCTGATGGGTCTTTTTGGCACGGTGGTGGGGATGATCGAGATGTTCGGCGCGCAAACGCCGGGCAGCGCCGACCCGCTCACGCTGGCGCACGGCATTTCCATCGCCCTCTACAACACCGGCTTCGGCATTCTGATCGCCATCCCGAGCATGATTTTCTGGCGGCATTTCCGCGCCCTGGTCGATAGTTTTGTGATCGACATGGAACAGCAGGCGATTCGTCTGGTGGAACTCATCCACGGCGAACGCAAATAAGGGGTTGCCATGAACTTCAATCGCGGTCGCGGGCGGGAAGAACCGGAAATCAACCTGATTCCCCTGATTGACGTGCTGTTGGTGGTCATCATTTTTCTGATGCTGACCACCACCTATTCGCGCTTCGCGGGGCTGGAAATCAATCTGCCCTCCGCCGACGCCAGCGCCGGGGAGGCGCAATCGAACGAAATCGAAGTCGTGATTACCGCCACCGGGCAGATTCTGGTCAACAAAACCGCGCTGCAAGGCAGCGAAGTGCGCTTCATCACCGATGCGCTGACCTCGGCGGCAGCGGGCCGACGCGCCCCGGTCATCATCATCAGCGCCGACGCCAAAACCCCGCACCAGAGCGTGATTGACGTCATGCAGGCGGCGCAGGGCGCTGGCTTCCCGCATATTTCCTTCACAACGCAAACCCAGACGCCCTAATCGTCATGGGCTGGCTTCAGGAACGCCTGTATACCCGCAAACTTTCCTTTTCGCAGGCGCTGGCGCTCTCGCCACTGGCGCTGATCGTTCCCCTGTTCGCGGGGCTGGCCGCCCTGCGTCGGCTGGCCTACCGGCGCGGCTGGCTCCAGTCCTTCGCCCTGCCCGTGCCGGTGATTGTGATCGGCAATCTCACCGTCGGCGGCGCGGGCAAAACGCCGCTGACGCTCTGGTGCGCCCAAAGCCTGCAAGAAGCCGGATGGCGCCCCGGCATTGTCAGTCGCGGCTATGGCGGCAGTCATCAACATCCCCTGCCAGTCACGCCCGAATCTTCCCCGGAAAAAATCGGGGATGAGCCGGTGCTGCTGGCGCGTCAAAGCCGGTTGCCCGTCTGGGTGGGGCAAGACCGGGTGGCCGCCGCGCACGCGCTGCTGAAGGCGCATCCGCAGGTCAATCTCCTGATTTGCGATGATGGCCTGCAACACTACCGCCTGAAGCGGGACGCCGAAATCGTGGTCTTCGACGGGCGCGGCGCGGGCAATGGCCACCTGCTCCCTCTGGGGCCGCTGCGCGAACCGCTCACACGGGCGCGACGGGTACAGGCGCTGGTGTTCAATGGCACGCCCGATGCCCGCGTCCTGAAAAGCGCCCCCCAAATTCCTCATTACGCCATGCGCCTCAAGGCCGCGCCCTTTTATCGCCTTGAGCAGCCGCAAATCCGCGCCACGGCGGCGGAACTCCGGCAGCGCGACGCGGGTAAAACACTGCACGCGCTGGCGGGGATTGGCGACCCGCCGCGTTTTTTTCGCACCCTGAGCGAACTGGGGCTTGTTTTTACGGCGCATCCCTTTCCCGATCATCACAACTACCGCGCCGCCGATCTGGCCTTTTGCGCCGCCGGCGAGATCCTCCTGATGACGGAAAAGGATGCGGTAAAATGTGCGCGCCTGTCCCTTTCAGGCGCCCCCGAAATCTGGGTGCTGCCGGTGGCGGCGGAACTGCCGCCCGAACTCACCCACATCCTGCTGGAGACCATTCATGGACGCAAGACTGCTTGATATTCTCGTGTGCCCCTTGTGCAAGGGCGAACTGCTGTACAAAAAAACCGAACAGGAACTCGTTTGCAAACCCTGCAAACTGGCCTACCCCGTCCGGGACGGCATCCCCGTGATGCTGGAAGAAGAAGCCCGCGCCCTGACGGCGGAAGAAATCTGATGCCCCCTGCCCCGTTCAAGGTCGTCATTCCCGCCCGTTACGCCTCCAGCCGCCTGCCCGCCAAGCCCCTGCTCGATCTGGGCGGCAAGCCGATGGTGGTGCGCGTCGCCGAACGGGCGCGGGATTCGGGCGCGGAAGAAATCCTCATCGCCACCGATCACGAGGCCATCCGGGCGGCTGTCGAGGCGCACGGTTTTGTCGCGCTGATGACCCGTCCCGACCACCCAAGCGGCACGCACCGGCTGGCGGAAGTCGTCGCCCGCATGGGCTGGCCGCCCGAGGCACGGGTGGTCAAT
>JAITNI010000348.1 GCA_031290535.1 Zoogloeaceae bacterium | reverse complement strand
CCTTTTTTGTCGAGCAGCTTTTTCAGGGCGTGGAACACCTCCGCGCCCAGACGCAGCGCCTCGCGGAAACTGCTTGCGCCGACCGGCATAATCATGAATTCCTGAATGTCGAGGCTGTTGTTGGCGTGCGCGCCGCCGTTGATGATGTTCATCATCGGCACTGGCATCTGCATCGGCCCCATGCCGCCAAAATAGCGGTACAGCGGCAGGCCGGATTCCTCGGCGGCGGCCTTGGCGACGGCCATCGAGACGGCCAGAATGGCGTTCGCGCCCAGACGCGCCTTGTTGTCCGTGCCGTCGAGTTCGATCAGGGTCTGGTCAATGAACGCCTGTTCCTGTGCGTCCAGCCCGATGATGGCCTCGGAAATCTCCGTGTTGATATGCTCCACAGCCTTCAACACGCCTTTGCCCAGATAGCGGGACGGGTCGCCATCGCGCAACTCGATGGCCTCCCGCGAACCGGTGGACGCGCCCGAAGGCACGGCGGCGCGACCCATGACGCCGGATTCGAGCAGCACATCGCATTCCACCGTGGGATTGCCGCGAGAATCCAGAATTTCGCGGGCGATTACATCAACAACAGAACTCATCTTTTTCTCCTGATTTCAAGGACTTGGATAAAAAACCTAAGAAACTACTTTAACCACAATTCAACTCCTCAAAACCCTGGACTTTAACGGCTTGATCCAGCGCGACGAGGGTGGTCAGCAAACTTTCCATGCGGGCAAGCGGCCAGCTATTGGGGCCATCCGACAGCGCCTCTTCCGGCCTGGGGTGCGTTTCCATGAACAGCCCGGCAATGCCCGCCGCCACGGCGGCGCGAGCCAGCACTGGCACAAATTCGCGCTGGCCGCCGGAAGAAGCGCCCTGTCCGCCCGGCAACTGCACCGAATGGGTGGCGTCGAACACCACCGGACAGCCGGTTTCGCGCAGGATGGCGAGCGAACGCATGTCGGACACCAGATTGTTATACCCAAAGGACGCGCCGCGCTCGCAGACCATGAGATTTTCCGCGCCGTCATTGGCCTCACGCGCCTTGGCGACAACGTGTTTCATGTCCCCCGGCGCGAGAAACTGGCCCTTCTTGATATTGACCGGCTTGCCGCAGGCGGCAACGGCATGGATGAAATCCGTCTGGCGACAGAGAAAGGCGGGCGTTTGCAGCACGTCCGCCACAGCGGCGACGGCGGCAATATCGGCTTTGTCATGTACATCGGTGAGCACCGGCACACCGGTTTGCCGCCGCACTTCGTCCAGCAGCTTCAATCCCGCATCCCGGCCGGGGCCACGCGGCGACTGGCCGGAACTGCGATTGGCCTTGTCATAGGACGCCTTGAAAATATAGGGGAGTTTCAAGCGCTCGCACACCGCCTTCAGATGTCCGGCGACGTCTACGCAAAGCTGAAGCGACTCCGCCGTGCAGGGGCCAGCGATCAAAAACAAAGGTTGATTGAGACCGACAGGAAACCCGCAGAGCGCTTTCATGCGTTTTCCTCCGGGGGGGTTGCGGGCTGTTGTTTTTCCTGCTGTTTTGCCTGTTGGTAGGCCAGCGCCGCGTTGACATAAGACGTAAACAGGGGGTGGCCCTGACGGGGGTTGGAAGTGAATTCCGGGTGAAACTGGCAGGCAACAAACCAGGGATGCGCCTCGGCGGGCAATTCGATCATTTCGCACAGGCCCGTGCCGGGGGCGCGACCGGAAATCCGCAGCCCCTTTTCTTCCAGCCGGGAGAGCAGGGTGTTGTTGACTTCATAGCGATGCCGGTGGCGCTCAATGATTTCCGGCTTGCCGTAAATCTGCCGCGCCAGAGCGCCGTCCACAAGCTGGCAAAGCTGACCGCCCAGACGCATGGTGCCGCCCAGATCGGAGTGCTCGGAGCGTTTTTCCACCTTGCCGGACGCATCCAGCCATTCGGTAATCAGGCCGATGACGGGGTAGGGCGTCTCAGGCGCAAACTCGGTGGAATGCGCGTCCGCCAGACCCGCAACATGGCGGGCGAATTCCACCACCGCCATCTGCATTCCCAGACAAATGCCCAAATAGGGTACCCGGTTTTCACGGGCGTAGCGGATGGCGGCAATCTTGCCTTCCGTGCCGCGCTTGCCGAAACCGCCGGGCACCAGAATGCCGTCCATTTTTTCCAGCACGCCGACGCCGTCATTTTCCAGCGCCTCGGAGTCGATGAAGTGGATGTTGATCTTGCTCTGCGTGTGCATTCCGGCGTGGTTGATAGCTTCAATGAGCGATTTGTAGGATTCGGTGAGATCGACGTACTTGCCCACAAACGCGATGTCGAGGGTGTGGCGGGGGTGTTCCAGCGCCTCAATCAGCTTTTCCCAGATCGACAGATCGGCGGCATGGGCGAGGATGTCCAGCTTGTGACAGACGATTTCATCCATCATCTGCCTGTGCAACATGCCGGGGATTTTGTAGATGGAATCCGAGTCCAGACACTCAATCACCGCTTCGGCCATGACATTGCAGAAGAGGGCGATTTTGCGCCGCTCTTCCGAGGGCATGGAACGGTCGGCGCGACAGAGCAGGATGTCGGGCTGGATGCCGATTTCGCGCAGTTCCTTGACGGAATGCTGCGTTGGCTTGGTCTTCAGCTCGCCCGCCGTGGGGATGTAGGGCAGCAGGGTGAGGTGGATGTAGCAGGTATTGCTGCGCCCTTCCTCCAGCCCCATCTGGCGAATGGATTCCAGAAAGGGCAACGACTCAATGTCGCCCACCGTGCCGCCGACCTCGACAATCGCCACCTCCGCCCCGGCAGCGCCCGCCTTGATCTTGTGCTTGATTTCGTCGGTGATGTGCGGGATGACCTGCACGGTCTTGCCCAGATACTCGCCCCGACGCTCCTTTTTCAGCACGGAATCATAGACTTGCCCGGTGGTGAAATTGTTGCGCTTGGACATTTTGGCGCTGGTAAAGCGCTCGTAATGCCCCAGATCAAGGTCAGTCTCCGCGCCATCTTCCGTCACGAACACCTCGCCATGCTGGAAGGGCGACATGGTGCCGGGATCAACATTGATATAGGGATCCAGCTTGAGATGCGTCACCCGAATGCCACGGGATTCAAGAATGGCCCCAAGAGAAGCAGCGGCGATGCCTTTACCTAAGGAAGACACCACGCCGCCGGTCACAAAAACGTATTTGGTCATGGGAATACAGGCTACGGGAAAGCCCGATTTTAGCCGAAAACAAGGGAGCGCGTCGACTTGAAAAACAGAAGCCCCCGGTTGCGATGGAACGGGCAACAAGACGGAAAAAGCGTTGGAAGGCCAATGAACTTCGGTGTTGTTGAAGCAGGGGGGCTTGATGCGTTGCAGGAGCGCTGTTTTTATTGGGACAAGAAGAAGGAGGCGTCTGTCCGCTGTCGTAAGGTAGAGGAGGGGTAGGGGCTTGTATCAGGCTTTCTGGAATTCTGATGTCGTTTTGCCGGGGCGAAGGTGAAAAAACAGGGGGAGTTCTCCGACTGGTTGGCGTGGCCTGGTGTTAGGCTTTACCTGTGGCTCTTAGGATGATGTATCCCAAGCCGATGATTTGAGCGGCGGCGATGCCGACATACCATTTTATGAGTTCGGCTCTTATTTTTTCGATGTCGATCTTGAGTTCGGCTCTGACTTTTTCCAAGTCGCCTTTGGTGGCCGCTTCTGAAAGCTGCTTGTCCACAAGATTGATGTCGCTTTTTGTTGCGATGTCTGCGGTTTGCAGGACGTCTTTGAGGGCGTCGCTGATGCCTTCGGCTTGGTTTTGATCGAAGCCCTTGGTTTCCAGTTTTTTGACAACCTGCAAGGTGTCGAAGGTGATGCTGCTCATGGCGAAGCCTCCTGTGTTTGACGAGTTGAGTGTAGCACGTCCCGCCGTCCTGTTGTCCAGTGTGGCGGGGGCGCTGATAGCGCTGGCCGTGCTAGGCCGGTACGTAAGCCGCTGGCGCGAATTGTTGCCAGAGCATCCGTAATCTTCTTTGTAATTTAACATAATAGAAATTATGCGAACTATCGAAAGCTCTTAAACCGGATGCTGGCCAGCCTCAAGCGCCTCTTTTCTCGCCTGCAAACGACGCTCCGCTGCTCCCCCCAACGTCGCATAGTACCGGCAGTATAACCGCACCCACTCACCATCAGCGCCTGCTTGCAGCAGGCGCTTCTTTTCGGCTTCAATTTGTCTGTACAGTTTCCGGCGCTTCGCGCCGGAAAAATGCTCCAAACGCCTTAAATTTCTCAACCTCACGTAAAAATGCCTGATGTTCATCAGAGAATTTTCCATGTCTTTGTTATATTCCATGACAACGCCTTAAAAAAACGAATTGATCTAAGTCAACAAAAAACGCGAATTAGTGCCACCCGTGGGACAAAGTCCGGGTGTTACATAGG
>JAITNI010000317.1 GCA_031290535.1 Zoogloeaceae bacterium | reverse complement strand
GAGTGATGCCATGTTGCAGCGGGCGGTTGCGGGGCGGTATTTTCAATGCATTGATATTAAAGGGATTGATGCGCGGGTCTCCGTGTGGCACGAATGTTGATAGGGATAGACCAGCCTGTTCCGTCAGGTCATCAACGCTCAACAAGGAGTCCCGGCAATGGCACGCGATCCAAAGTACGACATTTTGTTCGAGCCGATCAAAATCGGCCCGAAGACCTCACGCAACCGTTTTTTCCAGTCGTCCCACTGTGCGGGGCCGGGTTCCGAACGTCCGGGCACCCAGGCGGCGATGCGGGGGATGAAGGCGGAGGGCGGCTGGGGGGTGGTGTTTACCGAATACTGTTCGATTCACCCCGAATCGGACGAATATCCGTGGACGTCGGCGCGCATCTGGGATGAGGGGGATGTCATCAATTTGCGCCATATGTGCGATGTCGCGCATCAATACAAAAGTCTGGCTGGCGTGCAATTGTGGTACGGCGGCATCCATTCTCCCAATCTCGAATCACGGGAAACAGGGCGCGCGCCGAGCGGATTGGCCTCGAACATGTTTCCGTCCCGCAGCCTCTATGCCTCCGAGATGGATGGGAGCGATATTCTGGCGGTGCAGAACATGTATCTGCTGGCCGCCCGCCGCGCCGAGCAGGCCGGCTTCGATCTGCTGGAAGTCTCCGGGGGTGACAGCACGATTCCCATTCAGTTTCTTGAGCCGCGCTATAACCTGCGTACCGACAAATACGGCGGCTCGCTGGAAAACCGCGCCCGTTTCTATATCGAGTTGATGACGAAACTGAAGCGTGAATTTGGCGATCGGTGCGCGATTACCACGCGCTTTGAACTCGATACGCTGCACGGCGCGCACGGGATTGAGGCCAAGGAGGATGGCGTCCGTTTTGTCGAGATGCTGAATCGGGAAGGCGTCTGTGATTTGTGGTCGGTGAAGATTGGCGACTACGAGGAATGGGGGGAGGACGCGGGGGCTTCCCGTTATCGCAAATCCGGCTGGATGGTGCCCTTTGTCAAGGAGGCCAAGCGCGTGGTTGGCAATACGCCGGTGGTGGTCAATGGCCGTTTCACCAGCCCGGATGATATGGTCGCCATTCTTCGCAGCGGGGTGGCCGACATTATTGGCGCGGCGCGGCCTTCGATTGCCGATCCTTTCCTGCCCAACAAGATTGACGAAGGGCGTCTGGAAGATATTCGGGAATGTATTGGCTGCAATATGTGTGTTTCCAAATTCAACCAGTGCGGTCAGATGCAATGTACCCAGAACCAGACCGCGATGGAGGAATACCGCCGTGGCTGGCACCCGGAGAAATTCGACAAGACGAAGCAACCCTGTTCCGTGCTCGTGGTCGGCGCGGGCCCGGCGGGTATGGAGTGCGCCCGTGTTCTTGGCGAGCGCGGCTACGATGTTCACCTGCGCGAGGCCGAAGAGGAAGTTGGCGGGCACTGGAAATGGGTGAGCAAGCTCCCCCGGCTGAATGAGTGGAGCCGGGTGATTACCTATCGCCAGTTGCAACTCTCCAAAATGAAGAATGTGGAAGTCCATCTGGGTGTGGGCAGGATGACGGCGACTGACGTGCTGGAATATGGCGCTGACCGGGTCGTTATCGCTACCGGTTCGCATTGGAGTAGCGACGGGGTGGGCGCGGAAACCCATCGCCCGATACCGGGCGCGGATGCTTCATTGCCGCATATCTTTACCCCGGAGCAGATCGTCGCGGGCAAACCCATTGTTGGCAAGCGGGTGCTGGTGGTCGATGGCGAAGGCCATTTTCTGGGGATTACGCTGGCGGAAATGATGGCGGATTTGGGCAAGGAGGTCACTTACGTGACCAATATGTCGGAAGTGGCGGATTACGGGGTATTCACCCTTGAGGTTCAGAACAACAAGCGGATGCTCAACGAGAAGAAGATCGTGACCTACCGCAACCACTGGCCTGACCAGATTGCGCCGGGCAAGGTCACGCTGGGCTATATGTATCGTTACAGCGCGGATTTGACCGAACCGAATACGGGTTCCGTGCCGCGTCGGCTGAATCCCGGCACGGTGGATCTGGAGATTGATTCGGTCATTCTGGTGACGTCGCGGGTTTCCCATAACGGCTTGTACAAGGAGCTGAAGCAACGGAAAGCGGAATGGGCTGAAAATGAAATTCAGGACATCTACCAGATCGGCGATGGCAAAGCCCCGATGCAGGCATTGCAGGCGATGTTTGAAGGCCACCGCCTGGCACGCGAATTTGACAGTCCGCATCCGGCGTATCCGCTGCCCTGGATTCGTGAGCGCCAGATATGGGGACACGACACCTTGCCGAAACTGGGAGACGAACGTCCGAAAGTCGAAGTCGATTGAGTTTCGGGCTGACTTCTGCTGAGTTTTGTCTTGCAGGTTGACGTGTTTTTTGTCCGGGGGGCATCCCGCCCTCCGGCGACTGATGGGCGGTGAAGAATCGACTATGGAAACCAGAGCCTTGTTCTGGGGGCTGTCATCCCAGTGGATTATCGTTTTTTATCTGATCGGCTTTGGCGCGATGGGAGCCTTTGTCTGGGGCTTTGTTCGCGCCATCCGCAAGATTCTGCGCGCTCGCCCTTCGCCGGTGGCGCTCGATGGATTGAGCGGCATCCGGCGCATGGTTGGAGAGGTGCTCACCCATCGCGGCTTGCGGCGGCGCGACCCGTGGGCAGGCGCGGCGCACGCGCTGGTATTTTTCGGTTTCGCGCTGCTCTTTCTCGGCACCGCGATCATCACGCTCGAATACGACATTCTGCATCCCCTGTTTGGCATCACCTACTGGAAGGGCATTTTTTTCAAGGTGTTCAGCCTGACCGTGGATTGCGCCGGGCTGGCGGTATTGGGAGGCGTGCTGTTTTTCATCTTGCGGCGCGGAACCTATCCGCCCGAAAAGCTCGATTACCTGCGCGGCTATCGGGGTGAAACAACATTTCGCCCCGCTGCGCGGCGCTGGCGCATGGAAGACCGCCTTTTTCTTTTCGCTATTGCGCTCATCATTGTGACCGGTTTCGTGCAGGAAGGCTTGCGTCACGCGATGGAGCATCCCGCCTGGGGCAATTGGGAACCGGTGGGGGTTATTTTCGGCATTCTGTTCGAGCACACCGACGTGGCTACGCTCTCCACACTCCGCGCGGTCAACTGGTGGTTTCATGGGTTGGGGGCGCTCGCTTTCATCGTCGCTTTGCCCTGGTACAAGGCCAAACACATTTTCGCCGCGATGGGGGCGCTCGCCTCCCGCGACCCGCTGGCGCTGCGCCGTCTGCCCAAACCGGACGCGCAAACGGAAAGGGAAAGCGTCGGCGTGGGTAAAATCTCCGATTTCTCGTGGAAAGACCTGCTCGATTTCGATGCCTGCGCCAAATGCGGTCGTTGTCATGAAGCCTGTCCGGCGCGGGCCGCGGGTTATCCGCTCAGTCCGCGCGATTTCATTCTGGATTTGCGCCTGCACAACAACGAAGCGCAGGGGCGCGACCTGCCGGAAAAACGCCTGATTGGCGACATCATCGCCCCGGAAACCCTGTGGGCATGCCGCACTTGCGGAGCCTGTCTGGAAATCTGCCCGGTTGGCATCGAGCACCCGGTCAAGATCGTCAAGATGCGCCGCCAACTGGTGGAGACCGACCAGCTCGACCCCCTGTTGCGGACGACGCTCAACACCATTGCGACCTCCGGCAACAGCTTCGGCGAGCCGGGGCGCAAGCGGGCGGCATGGACACAGGCGCTGGAATTCAAGATCAAGGATGTGCGCGAGGAGGCCGCCGATCTGCTCTGGTTCGTGGGCGATCAGGCATCGTTCGACCCGCGCAACCAGCAAGTCAGTAGCACTGTCGCCCGTATTTTCAAGGCCGCCGGGGTGGACTTTGGCCTGCTCCATGAAGGCGAAAAAACGGCGGGTAACGATGTGCGCCGTATTGGCGAAGAAGGGCTGTTCGAGGCGCTGGTTGAACACAATCTGGAACAAATGGCGAAAGCCAAAGCATTTCAGCGCATTGTCACTACCGACCCCCATAGTTTCAACACTCTCCATAACGAATACCCCGATTTCGGCAAAGTCGCGCCAGTGATTCATTACACCGAACTGCTGTGCGATCTGTTGGAAAGTGGCGCGCTCAAGGTCAAAAAACCCCTGAATCTCAAAGTCACGTTTCATGACCCCTGCCATTTGGGGCGTTTCAACAAACGCTATGACGCGCCCCGCCGGGTGCTGGAATTGATTGGTTGTCAATTGCTGGAAATGCCGCGCAATCGGGATAACTCGTTTTGTTGCGGCGCGGGCGGCGGGCGCATCTGGATTCCTGATACGCCCGGCACGCGGAAGCCTTCCGAATTGCGGGTGGTCGAAGCCGCGACTCTCGGCCCGATTGATGTATTTGTCACCTGTTGCCCCAAGGATCTCACCATGTTTGAAGACGCCCGAAAAACCGCCGGGTTCGAGAAGGATTTCGTGGTCGAGGACATCGCCGAACTGGTTGCCCGCGCCATTGAACTCGATGCCATTTCCCTCCACGATCTGCCCGCGCTGACCGAAAAGATCACCGCCGCCATTGCCGAACGTGTCGCCCTGGCGGTCGGCGAACGCCTCGATCAGGTGCTGGCCAGTCGGCCTCTGTTGTCTGCCGCAGCGCCACCTTCCCCCGCGCCTTTACCCGCCATGCCACCGCCGCCAGCGGAAGTCGCCGCCGCGCCTACGAGTGCCGCATCTGTCATAAAACCGCCGGTCTGGCAGGCGCAGCCGGTGCTGCCCGCGATGCTGCCCGCCTACGACGTGCCCCCCAAAGCAGGGGTACGCATTCTGGTGCCGGTCAAGCAGATCGGCAAACTGGGGGACGATTTCAGCTTCGCCGCCGATGGGCGCAGCATTCCTGGTGAATATTTTGAATACCTGCTCAACGAATGGGACGACACCGCCCTGGAACAGGCGTTGCAGACGGTCGAAGCTCTCGGCAGTGGCGAGGTGGTCGTCGTGACCGTCGGCCCGCCCGACAGCGAAGAGACCCTGCGCAAGGCGCTGGCCAAGGGCGCGCATCGGGGCGTGCGAGTGTGGGGCGAAGGGCTGGACGGAGCCGACCCCATCGTCATTGCCCGCCTGCTCGCCGGGGTTGCCCGAGCGGAGCAGCCGGACATGATTTTCAGCGGCGCGCAATCGGGCGATCAGGCCAACGCCGCGACCGGAACCGCGCTGGCTCGACTGCTCGATCTGCCCTGCGCCGCCCTCGTGGTGGCGACAAAATGGGCGGGCGAGGGCGCGATACAGGTGACGCGGGAACTGGAAGGCGGCTTGCAGCATCGGGTAGAGATCGACACCCCGGCGCTGATCACGATGCAAACCGGCGCGAATGTGCCGCGCTACGCCACCATGCGCATGATCAAACAGGCGAAGAGCAAGCCGGTTATCCATCTTGATGCCG
>JAITNI010000319.1 GCA_031290535.1 Zoogloeaceae bacterium | reverse complement strand
TCTATGTCGTCAGTAACGGCTCGCATACCGATTTTGTGTTGCCCACAGCGAATGCCGTTTTTGACTGGCGCGTGGCCTTTCCCGGAATCGGCGCGACCGACCATATCCAGATTGGCTGGGGCAGCCGAACTTTTTATGCCGAGGTTCCAGAATGGAAAGATTTGACGCCGCATGTCGCCCTGCGGGCGCTGGCAGCGGACAGGAGCGTGATTCTTGTGACGCCCAGCGACGAGCCGCAGGCGTGGGATCCCCAGGTCAGGCGCATCCGGCTGTCGCCGGAACGCTACCGGTCGCTCGTGCTGGACATTTATTCCCGTCTGGAAAGCACGCGCCCCCTCGACAATGCGCCGTTTTTTTATCCGGGTCGGGAACGCTTTACGCCCTTTCTCACCTGCAATGAGTGGATTCGCCGCCGACTGGCCGCCATCCATGTCAAAACGCCGCTCTGGTCTCCCTTTGACCGGGCGATCTTGTGGCATCTGGAATCCGAGCTGTAAAAACAGCCCTCTTCCGTGTGGGATGTCAGGCAGGAGCATCTCACAGGAGAGGGTTTCGTTTTGCGCTTCCCCTTGTGTTCCGCTGCGCCGAATCTCGCTGACACGAGACCCGCCTGCGGCTGTCCTGCGGCCTTCGCAGGGAGGAAAACCCCTCTCTGGAACCGCTTGGCCTTGTACAAATGGGCAACCCAATGAAGAGGGCTTTGGCGACAGGGAGGTCACGACACTGAAATTCATGTGATGATCCTGCAAATGCCCGCCTTGCAACAAAGGCAGAAAGATGGGGACGAGGTTTCATGAAAATACCGATACTGGCCCGCAACCCCCTTGCCTTGCGCTAAACTTCGCCCATGCCAAAACGTCATAAACCCCCCTTGCGCCTTTTTCTGGCCTTGCTGTCCGTCCTCTTTTCCGCCGCCTGCGGCGAGGTCTGGAATGATCCCTATCCCTTGCGGGAGGCGGGGGGCAATGTGCTGTACTCGGCCTTTACCGAGCGCCCCAAGCACCTTGACCCGGCCAAATCCTATACCGAGGACGAATACACCTTCATCGCCCAGATTTACCAGCCGCCGCTGCAATACCATTACCTGAAACGGCCCTACACCCTCATCCCCGCCACGGTGGAAAAAACACCGCAGCCGGAATTTTACGATGCCGCAGGCCGTCGCCTGCCCGATGACGCGCCCGCCGAGCAGGTGGCGGAAAGCGTCTATGAACTCCGCCTGAAGCCCGGCCTCCGCTACCAGCCGCATCCGGCCTTTGCCGTCGATGCGCGGGGCGAACCGCTGTACCTCAACATGAGCGCAGCGGCCTTGCGGGATAAATTCAGCATCGCCGATTTCCCCCATACTGGCACACGCGAACTGACGGCGGCGGATTACATTTACCAGATCAAGCGGCTGGCGCATCCGCGCCTGCACTCGCCCATCTACGGCATGATGGCGGAAAAAATTGTCGGCCTGCGCGCACTGGGGGAGGCGCTTGCGGCGGCGCAGCAGCAAAATCCAGATGCGCCCTGGCTGGATCTGGACACCTTCCCGCTTTCCGGCGTAGAGCAGGTGGATAAGCTGACCTGGCGCATTCGCATTCAGGGCCGCTATCCGCAGTTTGCCTACTGGCTCGCCATGTCCTTTTTTGCCCCCCTGCCCCGCGAGGGGGATCGTTTTTTCAGTCAGTCGGGCATGGTTGAAAAAAACCTGACCCTGGACTGGTGGCCGGTCGGCTCTGGCCCCTACATGCTGACGGAAAACGACCCCAACCGGCGCATGAAACTGACCAGAAACCCTAATTTTGCGGGCGAAACCTACCCCTGCGAAGGCGAGCCGGAAGACGCCGCCGCCGGTCTGCTGGACGATTGCGGCTTACCCCTGCCCCTGATCGAGCAGGTGGTTTTTACCCGCGAAAAGGAGGCGATTCCCTACTGGAACAAGTTTTTGCAGGGCTATTACGATGCCTCTGGCATCGCCTCCGACAGTTTCGATCAGGCCGTGCGTCTCAATGTGGGCGGCGAGATCGACCTCACCGACGACATGCGCGCCCGTGGCATCCAGCTCCTCACCTCCGTGCGCGCCACCATTTTTTACATGGGTTTTAACATGCGCGACCCGGTCGTGGGCGGCAACAGCGAGGCGGCAGCCAAATTGCGGCAAGCGCTCTCCATCGCCATCGATCAGGAGGAATACATTTCCATCTTTTTGAACGGGCGCGGCATTCCCGGCATGAGTCCCCTGCCCCCCGGCACTTTTGGCTTTGAGGAAGGCGAGGCGGGCATCAACCCCTACGTCTACGACTGGGTGGCGGGCAAACCCCAACGCAAATCGGCGGAGGAAGCCCGTCGGCTGCTGGCGGAAGCGGGCTGGCCGAATGGCCGTCACGCCAAAACCGGCGAACCGCTGGTGATTCATCTGGACACCACCTCCGGCGGCATGGGCGACAAGGCCCAGACCGACTGGCTGACCCGGCAATTGCAAAAAATCGACGTCCAGCTCGTCGTGCGGGCCACGGATTTCAACCGTCTTCAGGACAAAATGAAAAAGGGCACAACGCAACTGTTCTTTCTCGGCTGGAACGCCGACTACCCCGACCCGGAAAATTTTTTCTTCCTGCTGGCGGGCAACGAAAGCAACATCAAGGCGGGCGGCGAAAACAAAACCGATTATGACAATCCGGCCTACGACCGCCTGTTCGCGCAGATGAAAGCGATGGACAACACGCCGGAACGGCTCAGAATCATCCGCGACATGAACCGCATCCTGCAACACGACGCCCCCTGGAATTACGCCTTCCACCCCAAGACCTACACGTTGACGCACGTCTGGCTGAAAAATCGCAAACCCAATGACGTGGCGAACAACACCCTGAAATACCAGCGCATCGACGCCCGCGAACGCGAACGCCTGCGTACCGAATGGAATCCCCCCGAACGCTGGCCCCTCCTCCTCGTCACCGCCCTGCTCCTGCTTCTGGTTTGCCCGGTGGTCTGGCTGTACCGAAAACGGGAACGGGCGGCGGGAATGTGAATCGCGCCCTTTTTATAGCGCTGTTTCCATCATTTTCCTGCGAAACAAGGCTGTCGAGCCACGACCGACGAAAGGACAGGCATTTTTGAAAATGGCGATCAAAACCCCAGCTCCCCCTGCTGCCCCGCTGGCGCATCCTCTTCCGCTCCCACCAAAACCAGCCCCCCGCAGCGCACACCCAGCAGACGAATACGGCGTTCCATGGAAACCCGCTTCAGGCATTCCCCCGCTGTGCGACGAATGGTTTTGGCGTCCCCCACGGCAATGGGTAGGGTGATTTCGCGGGTGACAGACTGAAAATCGGCAAAGCGCAGCTTGACGCCGATGGTGCGGCTCAGATACCCCTTGCGGGCCAAATCCGCCGCGACGCGCAAGCAGAGTTCCGTAAAATGTTGCGAGAGCGCCGCCCGATCCTGTCGCGCATGTAGATCGCGCTCAAAAGTGCTTTCGCGGCTGATCGATTTGGGTTCGCGGCTCGTCACCACCGGGCGCTCGTCAATGCCGTTGGCGGCCTGATGAAGCCACGCGCCAATGCCGGAGCCGAAGTGTTCGATGAGCAAAATTTCCGGCGTGGCCGCCAGCGCGCCGATACTCGTGACGCCCAGACGGTCGAGCTTTGCCGCCGCCTTGGGGCCAATGCCGTTGATTTTTTTCGGCGGCAGGAGCCAGATGCGTGCGGCAAGATCATCCGGCGTCAAAATGGTGATGCCGTCTGGCTTGTCCAGATCGGAGCCGATCTTGGCCAGGAGTTTATTGGCGGCAATGCCAATGGAGCAGGTCAGCCCCGTCGCCGCCAGTACGGCGGCCATCAGGCGTTGAGCCAGCGGCAGGCTGGATTCGGGAATCTCCGTGAGATCAATGTAGATTTCGTCAATGCCCCGGTCTTCGATAATTGGGGTGATGTCCGCCACGGCAGCCTTGAAGCGACGTGAATAATCGCGGTAAGCGTCGAACTGGGCGGGCA
>JAITNI010000309.1 GCA_031290535.1 Zoogloeaceae bacterium | reverse complement strand
CCCCCTGATTGGCTTCGCCAGCAAAGGCTCGCTGTTGCCGACGCGGCTGGCGGAAGGTTTGCCGGTTGTCACCCTCAATGTCGATGAAGTGGAAGTGGAGTTTTTCCGCGTCCGGGAAGACCGCCTGACCCACTTTGTTTCCAGTTTCGGGGCGAGTAACCGCTTGCGGACAGGGCATGATTTGAAGACGGATGCCGAACTGGTTTATGGCGGACGTTTCAAACTCGCGGTGCGGGAAAATACGCGGGAAACGGTGCTCCTCCCCATCCGCGACCTGAAACCCCTGCAACAGCCCGGCGTCTATTATGCCGTAATGAGAAATCGCGGCGAATACGCCTATGCGCTGTCCGCGACCATGTTCATGTTGAGCGATCTCGGCGTCTCGACGCATCGCTATAAAAACCGTCTCGCCGTTTTTGCCCAGTCACTCGACAGCGGCAAAGCCCTCGCCGAGGTTGAACTGAGCCTGCTCGATGAAAAAAGCCAAACTCTCGCCAGCGCCAAAACCGATGCCCAGGGACGCGCGGAATTGCCGCAAAACCCCAAAGCCCACCTGATTGTGGCAAAACAGGGGGAAAATACCTCCCTCCTGCGCCTCAACACCAATGCGCTCGATTTGGGTGAATTCGATACGGCAGGCGATCTGCCCGGGCCTTTGCAGTTTTTCGTATTTGGCCCACGTGATCTGTACCGTCCCGGCGAGACGATTTTGCTGAACGCGCTGTTGCGCGATGCCGATGGACATATGGCGTCCAGACAGCCGGTCACGGTGGAGGTTTTCCAGCCGGATGGCACCCGGAAAAACCGTTTTTCCTGGAAACCGGACACCGACGGATTTTACCAGTATCAGTTGAAGCTCTCCAAAGGCGACCCTACCGGCACATGGCAGGTTGTCTGCAATCTGGGCGACGCGAAACACAAGACGGTGTACGAATTCAAACTTGAGGATTTTCTCCCCGAGCGCATGGCGCTGGAACTCAAGGCCAACGATGCGCCGCTGGCGATGGACGCGCAGCCCAAATTCCAGATCAATGGCCGTTATCTGTATGGCGCGCCTGCGGCGGGCAATCGCGTACTCGGCAATCTGTTCGTGCGCCCCTTGCGCGACGCGGTGCCGGCGCTGGCCGGTTTCGAGTTCGGTTCCATTCGGGAAACAGTCGAAAACGCGGAAATCGCGTTACCCGATATTTCACTCGACAATGACGGCAACGCGACCATCACCCCGGACAACGAATGGGCTACCCTGCATTCGCCGCTGCAACTGGTCTATCAGGCGAGTTTGCAGGAATCCGGCGGACGCCCGGTCACGCGCCGCGTCCGGCAGGCGGTCTGGCCTGCGGAACATATCCCCGGCATCCGCCTGCTTTTTGAAGACCACGCGCTGACCAACAGCATGGCGGAATTTGAAATTGTCATGGCTGATGCCCAGGGGCAAAAACTCGAAGCCAAAGGCCTGAACGTTCGCCTGATTCGGGAACAGCGCAATTATTTCTGGAGCTATTACGATGGCGACTGGCAAAGCCGCTATGCCGAAAAGGTGTACACCATCGCTGAAGACCAGATTGACATCGCGGCGGATGGTATTGCCAAAATCGCCTTCCCGATTGAATGGGGCAGCTATCTGATTGAAGTGGAAGACCCACAAACGAAGGCCATCAGCAGCCGCCGTTTCTGGGCGGGTTATTCATGGCAATATGGCGAGAATTCCCAGGACTATTCGCGTCCCGATCAGGTCAAGCTCGCGCTGGACAAGGCCGCCTATATCGAAGGCAATGTCGCCACGGTCACGGTGACGCCCCCGGCGGCGGGCAGCGGCTATTTGATGATTGAATCCAGCGAAGGTCCGCTGTGGTGGCAGGAGGTCGATGTTCCCGCCGAGGGCAAACAGTTCGAGATTCCCATTGCCAAAGAATGGGCGCGTCATGATCTGTATATCAGCGCGATGATTGTCCGCCCCGGCGAGCGCAAGACTTACAGCACCCCCAAACGCGCCGTCGGCGTGCTCCACCTCCCGCTTGACCGCCAGGCGCGCAAGCTGGCGCTCACCCTGTCCGCGCCGGAAAAAATGCGCCCCAACCAGCCACTCGTCATCCGGGTCAAGGCGCAATCCGCAGGCGGCGCGTCGCCCGCCTCCACCCGCGTGCTGGTCTCGGCGGTTGACCTTGGCATTCTCAATATCACCCGTTACCAGACTCCCAACCCTTACGACCGCTTCTTTGCCCGCAAGCGTTATGAGGTCGACCAGTTCGATGTCTATGGCCAAATCATAGAGGCGGGACAAAACCGCCATGCCAAACTGCTATTCGGCGGCGATGCCGATCTCGACGCGGGCGGCAAGCGTCCCGACACCACCGTGCAGCTTCTTGCCCTGCAAAGCGCGGTCGTCACCCTCGACGAACAGGGCGAGGGCGAAGTTCGGCTCGACATCCCGGATTTCAACGGCTCGGTGCGGGTCATGGCGCAGGCATGGAATGACAACCAGTTTGGCGCGGACGAAGCCGTCACCGTCATCGCCGCGCCGCTGGTCGCCGAACTGGCCGCGCCG
>JAITNI010000223.1 GCA_031290535.1 Zoogloeaceae bacterium | reverse complement strand
AAGCCTGGATCGCCGTGCTGCTCCTGGAAACCCTGCCTTACTGGGCGGCGCTGGGCTGCCAGATCGCCGCATACTGGTCGGAGAAAAGCTCGGAGCAGACAGCCCCCAACAGCAACCCTCCGGTCATTCCGGCATGAGCGAATGCGTAGGGGAACGCGCTGTTCATTCCACCTTCACTTTGGCAAACTTTCGCTTGCCCACTTGCAGCACCACCGTGCTGCCGATAGAAAACACAACCCCCTTGTTGCTGACTTTTTCCCCATCCGCCTTGACGCCGCCCCCGGCGATCATGCGAATGGCATCGGAAGTGCTCGGCGTCAGGCCGGATTGTTTCAGGGCTTGCGCGATGGAAAGCCCTTCCGGTTTGTCGGCCTTCAGGGTGAATTCCGGCAGATCGTCGGGAATCGCGCCCTGACAAAAACGCGCTTCAAAATCCTCCAGCGCCGCCGTGGCTGCCGCCTGTCCATGAAAACGGGCGACAATTTCCTGCGCCAGCGCCACCTTTATATCGCGGGGGTTTTTACCGTTTGCCGCTGCCTGTCGCAGGGCGGCGATTTCGGCTTCGCTTTTGAAAGAAAGCAGGTCGTAGTAGCGCCACATCAGCACGTCGGAGACCGACATCAGCTTGCCGAAAATCTCCTGCGGCGGCTCGTAGATGCCCACATAGTTGCCGAGCGACTTGGACATTTTATTGACCCCGTCCAGCCCTTCCAGCAGCGGCACGGTAAGCACGCATTGCGGCGCCTGCCCGTAGTGTTTTTGCAGTTCGCGCCCGACCAGCAGATTGAATTTCTGGTCGGTGCCGCCCAGTTCCACATCGGCCTTCAGGGCGACAGAATCGTAGCCCTGACAGAGCGGGTAGAGGAATTCGTGGATGGCGATGGGCAAGCCACTGGCATAGCGTTTGGAAAAATCGTCGCGTTCGAGCATCCGGGCGACGGTGTGCTGCGCGGCCAGCCGGATCATGCCGGAAGCGCCCAGGGTCTCGAACCAGGTGGAGTTGAAGACGACTTCGGTTTTTTCCGGGTCGAGGATTTTGAACACCTGTTCCCGGTAGGTACGGGCGTTTTCCAGCACCTGCTCGCGGGAGAGCGGCGGACGGGTGACGTTCTTGCCGCTGGGGTCACCGATCATGCCGGTGAAATCGCCGATCAGAAACACGACCTGATGCCCCAGTTCCTGAAAATGTCGCAACTTGTTGATGAGCACGGTGTGCCCCAGATGCAGGTCGGGCGCGGTGGGGTCGAAGCCGGCTTTCACCCGCAGGGGGCGTCCGGTTTTCAGTTTTTCGACGAGTTCCGCTTCGACCAGCAGTTCTTCACTGCCGCGTTTGATCTGGCGCAAGGCCGCTTCCTGATCTGACATTTACAATTTCTCCATCTCTTTTCCGGGGCGGATGTCAACAATTTTTGCTAGAATGGCTCCATTGTTGACCCGTTCGTTGTGATTCATGACCAAACTCGGCATTGTAAACCACTTGCAGACATTTCTCGAACGCTTGTTGCGTCAACGCTGGATGCTGGCAGGCGCGGGGATTTTTTCGGCGCTTGGCATGGTTGCCATCGCCACCCCAAGCACCAGCCTGCCGCCCGGCGGGCAAACCGAGATCATCGAGCAGCTCAACCTGCTGGCGAACGCGCCGCTCTCTCTGGGGGACGAAGGGTTTTTGCGCGAAGAGCGCATCGTCCGGGGGGATACTTTTGATCGCCTGCTGGCGCGTCTGGGCGTCTATGACGACGCCGCGCGGCGCTACATCCATACCGCGCCGGAATTGCAGAATCTGCACCGGCTGCTGGCGCCGGGGCGCGTGGTATCGGCCTACACCCACGAAAACGGCGAACTCGTCCGGCTCATTTTTCCCCTCCCGGATGGCGAGCGCGTCACGCTGGTGGAACGACGGCAGGGGCAACTGACGAGCCGCATTGAGACGCTTCAGGTCGATACCCGGCAGGTCATCAAATCGGGCGAAATCCGCTATTCCCTGTTCGGCGCGACCGATGGGGCCAACATCCCGGATGCCATTGCCGTGCAGATGGCGGAAATTTTTTCGGGCGACATCGACTTTCACCGCGACCTGAGAAAAGGCGACCGCTTCACGCTGGTCTACGAAATGCAGTTCTATCAGGGCCGTCCCGCCCGCAGCGGGCGCATTCTCTCGGCGGAGTTCGTCAATAACGGTCAGGCCTATCAGGCGTTCTATTTTGAGCAGGACGGCAAGGGTCAGTATTACAACGCCAGGGGGCAGCGGCTGCAAAAGGCGTTCCTGCGCTCGCCGCTGGAATTTTCGCGGGTGACGTCCGGCTTTTCCATGCGCTTTCACCCCATCCTGAAAACCTGGCGCGCCCACAAGGGCATTGACTACGGCGCGCCCACCGGCACCAAAATCCGGGCAACGGGTGATGGCGTGGTGGAATTCATCGGCACACAAAAAGGCTATGGCAATTTTGTGCTGCTCTCCCACGCGGGCGGCTATCAGACCGCCTACGCGCACATGAGCGGCTTTGCCGCCGGACTGGAAAAAGGCGACCGCATCGGTCAGGGCGAACTGGTCGGCTATGTTGGCAGCACCGGCTGGGCCACCGGCCCGCACCTGCATTACGAATTCCGCGTCAAGGGGCAGGCCATCAATCCCCTCTCCATCGACATCCCCACCGCCATCCCTCTGGCCAAAACCCAGCAGGCCGCTTTTGACCAGCAGGCCAGCACGCAACTGGCGCAACTGCAATTGTTCAGGGATGTGCCCGCTGTGCGGTTTGAGTGAAAACCACTGGCGCAGGACAATAAAAAAGGGGCTGCAAGCCCCTTTTTTGATGCGCTCTTTTTGACGCTCAGGCGGAAAAAGAAGATCCGCAGCCGCAGGTGGAGGTGGCGTTGGGGTTGCGAATGACGAACTGGGAGCCTTCCAGCCCTTCGCTGTAGTCAATTTCCGCGCCGACCAGATATTGATAGCTCATGGGGTCGATCAGCAGGGTGACGCCGCCCTTTTCAAACTGGGCGTCATCGTCGTTCGAGGCTTCCTCAAAGGTGAAGCCGTACTGAAAGCCGGAACAGCCGCCGCCAGTGACGAACACGCGCAGCTTCAGTTCGGGATTGCCTTCTTCCTCAATCAGCTCGCGCACCTTGCTGGCGGCGCTGTCGGTAAAAATGATCGGATTGCCGGGGTTTTGTTCTTCATGCATGGAAAACTCCTGAAAAGTTGGGGGAGGGGGGTAAAAAAAAGGGGCGTCGCTTTCAGGCGGCGCTGGATTCCAGAGGGGCAGTGTCCTCTTGTGGGCGCGAGAAAGTATTGTAGTCCCTTGCCGCGCTGGACGTCACGCTGGCGGTGTCGTCATGGCTTGCCGCTGCGTTGGCGGTCAGCAACATTTTTCCTTCGATGACCGCGCCCTGCTGGATTTCAATCATGGCGTATTCCACATCGCCGGTAATCCGGGCCTTGGGCTGCATTTCCAGAAACTCGGCGGCGCGTACCGGGCCGTTGATGTGCCCATTGACAATCAGGTGCGAGACATTGACCTGGCCGTGAATGTGGCCGTGTTCGCTCAGCATCAGCGTCGCGGGCGTGGATTCCGCGATCACCTGACCACAGATTTCGCCATCGACGCGCAGGCCGCCACTGAAGTACACATTGCCTTCAATGCGCGTGCCCTTGCCGATGAGGCTATCCGTCTTGCAGGTTGTGGGAGGGGTGTGTTTTTTGCTGAACATGGGACTTCCTATAAAGTAACAGTGACGAGCGCGCGTTGGACATTGCCCTGCAAGAGCTTCAGTTCCACTTTTTTCAAGACATCGCCGGGCGCGATTTCCAGTTCGCCCGTCTTGCGTGTCCATTGGCGCACGCTGACCTGATATTCGGGATGATCGGCCTGATTTTTTTCCGGCCAGGACAATTGTAGCGTTTTTCCGTCCCGAAGCACGGTCAGGGTGAATTTCAGGACGCCGTTGAACTCCTGTGTGCTGCGTCCGGCGGTGTAACCGACCAGCACGCTGAAATGATAGGTCTGGTTCGAGACCGCGTCGGGCCACACCATCAGCCGATCCAGCCGCGTCCCCCCTTCCGGTACGCCCACCGGCACCAGACGCAGCGCGTAGGCCAGGTCTTCTTCCAGCACCGCCTGCTGCTCGGTCAGGACGCCGAGTTTTTCTGACAACTGGCGGCGGGCGCTATAGCTGACTTCCTGTTCGACCGGCGTGGCTTCGCGCTGTTCCAGCTGTTGTTCCAGATGCACAATCCGCGCCTGCAAGGTTGCCGCTTCCTGCGGCAAAGCAGGGTTGCGCGGCGACAGAAAAAAGGCTCCCGCCACCAGCAGCAGAGCCATCCCCGCGCCACTCGCCGCATAAGCCACCCAGGCAAGGCGGGAATGCACTTCCAGCTGCGTCGCGCCAATGCCAAAATAATGCCGGAAACGTTGCCAGCGCTTCAACATGGGCAGCGCTTTCGCGGCAGACGCGCACACAGAAGCCGGAGACTTTTCGTCTCCACGCCCCTGGCGCAACAGGGGGCAAAAAGGGCAGACATTCCCGGCATGGCGCTTTTTTCCGCAAGAAAGAGGTGCATGATACCTGTCAGGCCAGAAATAAAAAAGCCGCCGGAACAACCGGGCGGCTTTTCTGAAGGATTTTTGCCTTCCGCAACAGGAACTTTTTAACGCTTGGAGAACTGTTTGCGGCGACGCGCCTTGTGCAGACCGACCTTTTTGCGTTCCACTTCGCGGGCGTCGCGGGTGACGAAGCCAGCGCGGGAAAGCACCGCTTTCAGGGTGGCGTCGAACTCGATCAGGGCGCGGGTAATGCCATGCCGTACCGCGCCAGCCTGCCCGGACTCACCGCCGCCAGCGACGTTGACCTTGATGTCGAAGCCTTCCAGCTGATTGACCAGTTCCAGCGGCTGACGCACGACCATGCGCCCGGTTTCGCGGGAGAAGAAAATATCCAGAGGTTTGCCGTTCACAACGATTGCGCCGGAACCGCGCTTCATGAACACGCGGGCGACGGCGCTTTTGCGACGCCCCGTGCCGTAGTAATAGCTGACTGCCATGTGGTTATCCTTAAAGTTCCAGCGCCTTGGGCTGCTGGGCGGTGTAGGGATGTTGCGCGCCCGCGACACATTTCAGCTTTTTCAGCATCGCGTAGCCCAACGGCCCCTTGGGCAACATGCCCTTGACAGCCTTTTCCAGCGCCCGACCGGGAAAGCGTTGTTGCATTTTACGGAAATTGGTCTCGTAAATGCCGCCGGGGTAGCCGGTGTGCCGGAAATATTTTTTGTCATCGGCCTTGTTGCCGGTCACGCGCAGTTTTTCCACATTGGTGACGACGATGAAGTCGCCGGTATCAACGTGGGGCGTGTAGATGGCCTTGTGCTTGCCGCGCAGGCGGGAAGCAATCACACTGGCGAGACGCCCGAGTACCTTGTCTGTGGCGTCAACCACAAACCACTCATGCACGACCTCATGGGATTTGGCGGAAAAAGTTTTCATTGTTGGCATTCCTTCGCCCACAAAAATTCAAAGAGGCGCAATTCTAGGGACAAGATCCGGTCTTGTCAAACGATTTGTCACAAGCGCGATTTGTGCGCGATTGTGAGCGCTGTCACGCGCGTGGACGGTACGAATGGCGATTAGGACGGGCAATTGCACACGCCCGGATGATTCTTGCGCAGAATACGGGTACAATCATGCGGTCAGTGTCTTCGGAAAATTTTTCAGGAAAGCCAGAATGACAGGGAACATGCAAGATGAGACTTCACATGACGCCATGCGCGACTTTTACGACAACGAGTATTGCCGTGGCGCTGCAAGATTGGGGGCGCTGGAGCGTTTTCTGGACAAGTCTCGTGCCCTTGCTGAAATGCGGCGTGTGACAAAACCGGGGGCGGTGTTCCTCATTCTGGCATCCATCGCCGGTTTCCTCACCCGCAGGCTCGACCTGTACGGCGGCTCCCATCAAGTCTATCATTTCTGCAAGGCGGACTAGTCAATTTTCATGCCCATCATTCCCGTTATTCTCTCTGGCGGCGCGGGATCCCGTTTGTGGCCCGCTTCCCGCGAAGGCTATCCCAAACCTTTCATGAAACTCCCGGATGGCGAGAGCCTGCTCCTGAAAAGCTATCGGCGCGCCATGGCGGTTGCCGGAGCCTTGGGCGGGGATACCCTCCTGACTGTCACCAACCGTGATTACTACTTCATGAGCAGGGATGTGCTGGCCGAGGCAGGCATTGATGAAGCAAAAAACCGTTTCCTGCTCGAACCCTTTGCCCGCAATACCGCCCCCGCCATTGCCCTGGCGGCGCATCAGATCGTCGAAGCATACGGACGTGACGCCCTGATGCTGGTGTTGCCCGCCGACCATCTGATCCGCGATCAGGCCGCTTTTGTCGCCGCCGTCGTTCGCGCCGCCGAGTGCGCACAGCAACAGGAACTGGTTGCCTTCGGCATCACGCCGACCCACCCCGAAACCGGATTCGGCTATATCGAGGCGGGCGAGCCGCTCAACAGCGGCAGAAAAGTCGTGCGCTTTGTCGAAAAACCCTCGCTGGAAAAAGCGCGGGATTATCTGGCAAAAGGAAATTTCCTCTGGAATTCCGGCATGTTCTGCTTTCAGGCGGGCGTCATGCTCGACGAAATCACCCGCCACGCGCCGCAGGTGGCGACAGCGACACAAGCCGCCTGGAACGCCATGCTCGACAAGCGCAAAGCAGAAG
>JAITNI010000087.1 GCA_031290535.1 Zoogloeaceae bacterium | reverse complement strand
AACCTAAAACAGGATGGTGGGAAATCAGGCGGCAACAAAATGCTCGTAGCCCCGGCGTTCCCAGGCGACAGGCTGGCCGTCCGGGTCAAGCAACCGCACTTCGCCCGCCGTTTCTCCCGCCCCGACGGCCTCAAAACTGCCGATGCGCCAGAGGGGAAGATTCAGTTCGGTGGCGACGCGGGCGAGCGTGGGGCGGTGTGCGGGGGGGGCGGCAAAGCCCAGTTCGTAATCGTCGCCGCCGGACAGGATCGCTTCCAGCGCGAGCGACCGGGAGACGCCTTCCGGCAGACGGGGCAGGCAGTTGAGGCGCACCTGCGCCTTGAGATTGGAACGGCGGGCGATATGACCCAGATCGGCCAGCAGGCCATCGGAAATGTCGATGGCGGCATGGGCGAGCGGGCGCAGCGCCAGCCCCAGTTTTATACGCGGTTGCGGGGCGGAGAGGCGTTTGACGCACAGGGTTTGCCAGGGTTCCGGCAGTTCGGTTTTGCCTTGCAGATGCAGAAGCCCCAACGCTGCCAGACCCGGCTGACCGGAAATCCAGAGGTCGTCCCCCGCCTGCGCGCCATCCCGGCGCAAGGCTTGTCCCACGGGGATTTCCCCAAGCGCGGTCACGCAAAGATTGAGTGACCCGGAAGTGGTGTCGCCACCGACCAGATCCACGCCAAATGTTCGGGCGCAGGCAAATAATCCCTCGGCGAAGCGGGTGAGCCAGTTTTCATCGGCTGTGGGCAGGCTTAAGGCCAACAGCGCCCAGCGGGGGTTTGCGCCCATCGCGGCGAGGTCGGAAAGATTGACCGCGAGCGTTTTCCAGCCCAGATCGCGGGGGTCGGCATCGGGCAAAAAATGGACGCCCGCCACCAGCATGTCGCTGGTCACGGCCAGTTCCATGCCCGGCGCGGGCCGCAGCAAAGCGCCATCATCCCCCGGCCCAAGTATTGTTTGGGGCGTGGCGCGGCAAAAATGACGGGCAATCAGGTCGAATTCGCTCATGAATCGCGGCGAGGAGGCGGAAGGTTTGGCGCATCAACGCGCCGGATGCGGCACAGGGAACAGACCGGTTTTTTCATTGGGGCGCGTCCGCCGTTTTTTTCTGCGCTTTCTCCTCATGTTTCGCCTGCTTTTTGGCTTGCTTTTGAGCCTGTTTTTCGCGTTTTTGCGCTTTTTTCCGGGCCTGAATTTCCTTCTCCGCCCGTTTTTTCTCACGCGCCGCTTCCTGTTGCTGGCGTTCGGCGGCACGGGCGTCCTGTCGCGCCGGGAGTTCGGCGGCCTGACGGGCGGCTTCTTCTTCCCGCTCATGTTGCTTTGCTGCGCGCAGTTCCAGACGCGCCTTGTATTCCTGTTCCCGGCCTTCGGCGTCCAGGCGTCGCGCCTCGCGCACACTGTCGAGATGACGCGCTTTGGCTTCGTTGCGGCAGTCATTGACCATGAATTTTTGGGCGCATTGCGTCTCTTCTTCCGCCAGACGCCGATCCGCCTGTTCGCGCAGGCTGGCGGCTTCGCGTTGCAGGTTCTGGCCCTGTTCCAGCGCGTCCGCCGTTGCCGAAACCGGCGCGGGCGTTTTTTCGGCAACCCCGGCGGCATCCGCAGCGACATCAGCAGCCGCAGCGACTGCGGGCAACAGCAGCGGCAACGCCAAAAGCAAAAACCGCCGGCTTACGGCAGCCAGGATTTGGGGTTTAATTTCCATGTGCGGTATTCCTCGTGACCCAGAACCTCCTCCCTTGTTTGGGAGAGGTCGATGATTTCCGGCGACGACAAAAAGCCGTGGTCGCCCGCATGATAAATCGCCAGCACCCTCGGATGCAGCAGGTCGGTTTCGTTTTGTTCGCGCACCACCGCCAGCCGACCGCTTTGCAGGCGCACCAGCGACCCCGTGGGATAAATGCCGATGGCGCGGATAAAAGTATGCACCAGCCGAGGCTCAAAGTGGTGGCTTGACCATTCCAGCAGTTTTTTCAGGGCTTCCGAGGGTTGCAGGCCCGTGTGGTACACCCGGTTCGACGAGATGGCGTCATACACATCCACAATGGCGGCCATCTGGCCGTAGAGGGAAATGGCCTCCCCGCTGATTCCGTTGGGGTAGCCGCCGCCATCGTAGCGTTCGTGGTGCTGGCTGGCGACTTGCAGCGCCGTTTGGGAAATGCCGGATGTCTGTTCCAGCAGGCGCGCGCTGTGCGTCACATGCAGCTTCATCTGCTCGAATTCGTCCGGCGTCAGGCGAGCCGGTTTGTTGAGAATGGCGTCCGGCACTTTTGCCTTGCCTACGTCATGCAACAGCGCGCCGGTGGCGATTTCCAGAATGGTGTTGCGGGGCAGCGCCAGCTCGCGGGCGAAGGCCACCATCAGGGCGCAGGCGCTGACCGAATGCTCGAAGGTGTAGGTGTCGTGGCGCTTCAGGCCCGCCAGCGGCAGGAGGGCGTTGGAATTATTGAAAATGGAATCGACGATGGGTTCGACCATCGGCTCGACGCGATCCAGTCTGATTTGCGCCCCCAGACGAATGTCCGAGAGCAGATTCCTGACAATCCGGTTGGCTTCCGTATGCAGCTTTCTGGCGCGTGGAATTTCTTCTTCCAGTTCAATACGCCGGGGGGCGGCGGCTTCCGGGAGACTGGGCGCGGCGATGCGTTCCATGTGGCGGCGCAGGTCGGCTTCCACCTCGGCCTGGGTGGGCGCGTGCGGCATGTCCAGCCCGTATTCCGTGTCGATATAGAGTTCCCGGATGCCCAGCGTGCGGATGTTCTCCAACTGGTGCTCGTCGCGCACCATGAAGCGGTTGCTCAGAAAGGGATGCTCCATCCAGCCGCAATTCAGGTCGTGAACGTACATGCCGGGAATCAGGGCGGCAATGGGGATTTTTTTAATCATCGCAAAAGGGCAGACTCGGAAGTTTGTATTCTATGATAGGCGCGGCGAAAAAACGCATGGTTATAATGTGTGGCTTATTTTTCTTTTTGTTGGCTCATGATTGCCTTAAAGCAACTCACGCTTGCCCGTGCGGGCAAACCCCTGATCGAAGGTGCGGATTTGCAGATTCATCCCGGCTGGCGGGTCGGGCTGATCGGCGCGAACGGCGCGGGCAAATCCAGCCTGTTCGCCCTGCTGGCCGGGGAATTGCACCCGGAAAAGGGCGACCTCCTGCTGCCGCCCTCCTGGATCATCGCCCGCGTGCGTCAGGAAACCCCCGCCCTGCCCGACGCGGCGCTTGATTTTGTACTGGAAGGGGACGCTGAACTCACGCAACTGGAGCGCGACATCGCCGCCGCCGAACAGGCCGGCGTTGCGTGCGACGGCGAGCATCTGGCCCATCTGCACGCCCGCTATGGCGACATTGGCGGCTATTCCGCCCGCGCCCGCGCCGCTGAGGTGCTGCACGGCCTGGGGTTTGTCGAGGCGGATTTTGCCCGTCCCGTCGCCGAATTTTCCGGCGGCTGGCGGGTGCGCCTCAACCTCGCCAGGGCGCTCTTTTGTCGCGCCGACCTGCTCCTGCTGGATGAGCCGACCAACCACCTCGATCTGGATGCCGTGCTCTGGCTGGAAGGCTGGCTCAAAAACACGCCCGCCACCCTGCTGTTGATTTCCCATGACCGCGATTTTCTCGACGCTGTGGTCGGGCGCGTTCTGGCGATCGAGCAGCAACGCCTCACGCTTTACAGCGGCGGCTATTCCGATTACGAAGCCGCCCGCGCCGAACGGCTGGCCGCGCAACAGGCGACTTTTGTCGCGCAGCAACGGAGAATCGCCCACCTGAACCGTTTTATCGAACGCTTCAAGGCCAAGGCCACCAAGGCGCGCCAGGCGCAAAGCCGCATCAAGGCGCTCGCCCGCATGGAAACTGTCGCCGCCGCGCATGTGGATTCCCCGTTCAGTTTTGTTTTTTCCACGCCGGACAATCTGCCCGACCCGCTATTGGTGGTGCATCAGGGCGCGACGGGCTATGGCGGGCGGACGCTTTTGAGCGGACTGGAACTCACCCTGCGCCCCGGTTGCCGCATTGGCCTGCTGGGCCGCAATGGCGCGGGCAAATCCACCCTCATCAAACTGCTGGCAGGCGAACTGCCTCTTATGGCGGGCGAAAAAAAGGAAGCCAAAGCGCTGTCCATCGGCTATTTCGCGCAGCACCAGCTTGAACAACTGCGCCCGGACGAATCCCCCCTGCAACACCTGCTGCGTCAGGAACCCAAAACGCCGGAACAGGCACTGCGCGATTATCTGGGCGGTTTTGATTTTCGCGGCGACATGGCGAGTGGCCCCACGGCGAATTTTTCTGGCGGCGAAAAATCCCGCCTCGCGCTTGCCCTGCTGCTGCGCCGCCAGCCCAATCTGCTGCTTCTGGACGAACCCACCAACCACCTTGATCTGGAAATGCGCGAGGCCCTTTGCCTTGCCTTGCAGGATTACCCCGGCGGGGTGGTGCTGGTGTCGCATGACCGGCATCTGCTGCGCGCCGCGACGGACGAACTCTGGAAAGTCAGCGACGGTCAGGCCGCGCCCTTTGAGGGCGATCTGGACGACTACGCCATCTGGCTCAACGCCTGCCGCAACGCCGAAAAAACCGCGCCCTCCCCCGGAGGAAACGCCGCGCCAGAACCCCAAAAAAACGAGCGCCGCCAGCAACGGGCGATAGAAACCGCCGCCCGTCAGGAACGCCTGCAACGCCGCCGTCCGCTGTTGAAGGAACTGGAAGCGCTGGAAAAACAGTTGGCTACCCTGAACGCGGATGCCCAAACGCTCGCCACCGCCCTCTTAGACCCGGCGCTATACTCCCCGGACGCCAACCGCCAGACACTAACCACCCTGCTCCATCGCCAGCGCGAAAGGCAAGAAACGCTGGACGCCGCCGAACTGCGCTGGCTGGAACTCCACGCCGCCCTGGAACATCTGCCGGAACTGGAACGCTGACGGCGCGGGCAAAATGATGTTTCTCACAGTCCGCCGCCCGCGCCAAAAAATCAGGAAACCCGCGCCGCGATGTAGGCTTTGATGGCCGCCGTCTCCGGCGCGAGGCCATCCACTTTTTGCGGCAAATCCTCGATGCCCGCCAATTCGGCGGGACGTTCGGGGGGGTGATTCAGGGCTTCCTGGATCGTGTCGGCAAACTTCGCCGCCTGCGCGGTTTCCAGGACGATCAGGGGGACGCCCCCGGCCTCCCGGCTTTGTGAATATTCCAGCGCGACCTTGACGCCGTCTGCGGTGTGCGGGTCAATGGTGAGGCCGTATTGGGCGTGGACGTCCCGAATGGTCTGGAGGCGGTCGGCGTGGGCGCTTTTGCCGGAGGCAAAGGCGAACCCCGGCAGACGGGCGAGGAAGGGGGTATCGCGCAGA
>JAITNI010000049.1 GCA_031290535.1 Zoogloeaceae bacterium | reverse complement strand
ATGTGAAACCAGATGAAAAAAGCCTTGCCGACAATGTTCTCTTCCGGCACAAAACCCCAGTAACGGCTGTCCTGGCTATTGTCCCGGTTGTCGCCCATGACGAAGTAGCGGCCTGCCGGAACCTGGCAGGTTACGCCGGAAGTATTATATTGGCAATGATCCCGATCCGGGAAGGGGCTGGCCCCGTTAATGTAGGCCGGAACGTCCTGATTGTTCAACATCCGGTGCGAAACATTGCCTAGCCGCTCCTCGAACTGATCCAGATAGGTGCTCTCAATCCGCTCTGAGCCGTGGTTCTCGACATGCAGATAGCCCTCCAGCGGCTCGACCGGAATTTCCTTGCCATTGATGGTCAGGCGCTTGTCCTGATAGGCCACGGTGTCCCCCGGCACGCCGATTACCCGCTTGATGTAGTTCTGCTCTGGATTCTCCGGGTAGCGAAACACCATCACGTCACCGCGTTGCGTCAGGTTCACCGCGATGATCTTTTTGTGCAGAATCGGCAGGCGCACCCCATAGGTGTATTTGTTCGCCAGAATGAAATCTCCGTCCAGCAGGGTGGGCGTCATCGAGCCGGATGGAATCCGAAACGGTTCGACGATGAAGGAGCGCAGCACAAAAATCACCAGGATCACCGGGAAAAAACTCGAACCGTATTCCACCCACCAGGGGTTTGCATCCGTGGGGGTACGCCGTTTTTTGAGCCAGAAAATATCCAGCAGCCCGGCCAGCGCGGAGACAATGAGCAGAATGAAGAGCAGCAGGGCAAAATCCAGCATCCCGACCAGCGCCCCCACAACCAGCAGCAGCAAAAACAGCAGAAAAGCGTAAAAAGCCATAAAATTCCTCAATTATCCACCCGCAGCACGGCCAAGAACGCCTCCTGCGGAATTTCCACACTACCAACCTGTTTCATGCGTTTTTTACCCGCTTTCTGCTTTTCCAGCAACTTCCGTTTGCGGGTAATGTCGCCGCCGTAGCACTTGGCCAGCACGTCCTTTCGCATCGCCTTGACATTTTCACGCGCCAGAATGTTGGAGCCAATGGCGGCCTGAATCGCCACATCATACATCTGGCGGGGAATCAGCTCGCGCATCCTGGAAGCCAGCTCGCGCCCCCGGTATTGGGAATTGGCGCGATGTACGATCAGGGAGAGCGCATCCACCTTTTCGCCATTGATGAGAATGTCCAGCTTCACCACATCGGCGGCGCGGTATTCCTTGAACTCGTAATCCAGCGAGGCATAGCCACGCGAGACGGATTTCAGACGGTCGAAAAAGTCCATCACCACTTCGGCCATCGGCATTTCGTACACCACTTTGACCTGGCGACCATGATAATGCAAGTCTACCTGATTGCCGCGTTTCTGGTTGCACAGCGTAATCACGCTGCCCAGATAATCCTGCGGCACAAAGATGGTGGCGATGATGATGGGTTCGCGGATTTCCTCGATTTTTGGCGTCTCTGGCAGGCGCGAGGGATTTTCCACCCGCAGGAGTTCGCCGTCGCGCATCAGGACTTCATAGACCACCGTCGGCGCGGTGGTAATCAGGTCCTGATCGAATTCCCGCTCCAGCCGCTCCTGCACGATTTCCATGTGCAGCAGCCCCAAAAAACCGCAGCGAAAGCCAAAGCCCAGCGCCTGCGAGACTTCCGGCTCGTAGTGCAGGGAAGCGTCGTTCAGTTTCAGTTTTTCCAGCGATTCGCGCAACTGCTCGTACTGGTTGGCCTCTATCGGATACAGACCGGCGAACACCTGCGACTTGATTTCCTTGAAACCCGGCAGCGCCGCGCTGGCCGGGCGCGTCGCCAGCGTGAGGGTGTCGCCCACCTTGGCGGAATCCAGTTCCTTGAGATTGGAAATGACAAAGCCCACCTCCCCGGCGCGCAATACCTCACGCGGCACGGATTTGGGCGTAAAGACGCCGACCTGTTCGCACAGATACTGCTTGCCGTTGGACATCAGGAGAATCTTGTCCCTGGGGCGCAATTCCCCGTCCACGACCCGCACCAGCATGACCACCCCGACATAGTTGTCAAACCAGGAGTCGATCATCAGCGCCTTCAGGGGCGCGTCGGGGTCGCCTTCGGGCGGTGGAATGCGCGCCACCACGGCCTCCAGAATATCCTCCACGCCCAGCCCGGTCTTGGCCGAGGCCAGCACCGCTTCGGAAGCGTCGATGCCGATCACCTCCTCGATTTCCTGCCGGGCGTTGTCCGGGTCGGCGGAAGGCAGGTCAATCTTGTTCAGAACGGGCAGCACTTCCACTTCCAGTTCAATCGCCGTGTAGCAGTTGGCCACCGTCTGCGCCTCGACGCCCTGCGAAGCATCGACCACCAACAGCGCCCCCTCGCAGGCGGAAAGCGAGCGCGAGACTTCGTAGGAAAAATCCACGTGTCCCGGCGTGTCGATCAGGTTGAGGTGATACACCGCGCCGTCCCGCGCCCTGTAGCTCAGGGACGCCGTCTGCGCCTTGATGGTAATGCCGCGCTCCCGCTCGATGTCCATCGAGTCAAGCACCTGCGCCTCCATCTCCCGGTCGGAAAGGCCGCCGCAATGATGGATGATGCGATCAGCCAGCGTGGATTTGCCGTGGTCGATGTGGGCAATGATGGAGAAATTTCGGATATGCTTCATGCGTCCTGATTAGGCCGGAATAAGTAAAAACCAATCCGCCCGGACAATTCCGGGCGGCTCGGTCTTGCGAAACACAAAACCGGGAATTCTAGCGGACTCCAGCCAAAACAGCACGGACTTTAGCTTCATCGAGAAAATAATGGCAAATTTCCACCCCGTCCAGCAACAGGACAGGCACCAGTTCGTCATACTGCGCCTCCAGAGCGGGGGCGGCATCCACGTCCCACACTTGGAGCGCTGCCCCATATTCCGCCAGCAGAGGCCGCAGGGCGGCCTCCATGTCGTGACAAAGATGGCAATACGCCCGGCTCATCAGCGTCAGATTGATACACGGCTCAGTCATTGAACCCCTTGAGGGTGACAAAGGTTTGTGAGTCGCCGCGCCGCACCAGCAAGGTGAGGGTGTCGCCCTTGCTGAACTGGGCGAGGCGCTTGTTGAACTGCTCCGCGCTTTTCAGGTCAAGGCTCACCCCCTTGTGAATCAGGGACAGCAGGATGTCGCCGGGGCGCAAATCCACCCGCGCGGCATTGCTGCGAACCTCCTCAATCCGCAAACCGCCAGGGACATTCAACTGCTGGCGCTGCTCCAAGGTCAGCTCGCTGACGACCAGCCCCAGCCGGTTCGCCTGCTGTTCGGCGGCAGGGGGCTTGCGACTCTGCTCGGCGGTTTGTTCCTCCGGGATTTCGCCGACGGTCAGAGTGACGTTGCGGGCGCTCCCCTTGCGCCAGATTTGCACCGTGGCCTTGGCGCCGGGGCGCGTGGCGGCGACGAGGCGCGGCAATTCGGCGGAACTGGCAAAGGGCTTGCCGTTGAAACGCAAAATCACATCGCCCGGCTCAATCCCGGCCTGTTCGGCGGGGCCGCCCTTTTCCACGGCATTGACGAGCGCTCCGGCAGCTTTTTCCAGACCGAAGGATTCCGCCAGTTCGCGGGTGACTTCCTGAATCACCACTCCCATGCGCCCCCGGCTGACCTTGCCCGTGGCGCGGAGCTGGTTTTGCACTTCCAGCGCCACGTCGATGGGAATGGCGAAGGAAAGCCCCATGAACCCGCCACTGCGGCTGTAAATCTGGGAATTGATGCCGACCACCTCGCCATTCATGTTGAACAGCGGCCCGCCGGAATTGCCGGGATTGACGGCCACATCGGTCTGGATGAAGGGCACGTAATTTTCCTGTGGCAACGAACGCCCCTTGGCGGAAACAATCCCCGCCGTCACCGAGCTTTCAAAGCCGAAGGGCGAGCCGATGGCCGCCACCCACTCGCCGACGCGCAATTTTTCCGGGTCGCCCAGACGGGCGGTGGGAAGGTGAGTGGCCTCAATCTTGATGAGCGCCACATCGGTGCGTTTATCCGCGCCAATGACGCGCGCCGAAAATTCGCGCTTGTCGGTGAGGCGCACCATCACCTCGTCCGCGCCCTCCACCACATGCGCGTTGGTCAGAATGTAGCCTTCCGCGCTGATGATGAAGCCGGAACCGAGCGAATGCCGCTCCGACTCACGCGGCAGCCCACGCGGCATGAAGCGCCGGAACAGTTCCGCCACCGGGTCATCCTCGTCAAAAGGCAGCGCCGGGCCGGAACGGTTTTTCACCACCTGCGTGGTGCTGATATTGACCACCACCTTGCCCTGCCGCTCCGCCAGATCGGCAAAATCCGGCAGATTGCGCCCTGCCCCGCCGGTTCCCCCGGTCGCGGCAGTCTGGGCATAAACCCCCGTCGCCACCAGCAAAATGGCGGCAACCCCCGTGCAGCGCTGCACCAAACGAAACACCCACTGTTGTGCCATTTACACTTCCTCCTGAGACTTGATCTGATGAATATAAGGTTCATGACGCGAATTTCCAGAGTACTGGCGACTGCGCCAACGCAGCGCCCACAAGCCCGACAAAAGCCCAAACGCCGCCCCCGCCAGCGCGCCGCCTTCGCCCGCGCCATCGACCATGATTTTTCCTACCAGAGCACCTAGCAAAAGCCCTGCCAGCGGCAACCCATAGCCCAGCGTGGCATGGCGCGTCAGTACGCCCGCTGGCAGCCGGAGCGCCACCACATCTCCCGGGCTGGCCCCGCAGGCGTTTTTGACCCGGAAAGGCGCAGCGCGACCAAAAATCCGCGCCAGCGACTGCCCGCCGCACGCGCCCGGTTCATGACACCGCCCACACCCGCCCGCCGCCACCTGTACCAGCGCGTACTCCCCCTCCAGCGCCACCACCTTGCCCGTCTGCTCGCTGCACGAGGAGAAGGAGGAAGACGAGGGCGAGAGCGACGCCAAGGCCGCCGGGGACAGCGCCAAACTTTCCGCTTCCTGTTTTATGTCCGCCATGTGCGTCACCTCTGAAAAATCATGGAAAAGGACAAGTATATACGTCCCTTGCGAAATATTGACGCACGAAACATGTAGAAACAACGCTTGATATTTTTTGCGCCGGACATTCACACGACAGCCCAGCCAGAAAAGGCAAATCCGCGCCTGCGCCGCGCTCGTGCTATATTCCTTTTCCTCTTTTGGGAAGGATTTTTCAAGGTGAAGCATTACGATGTCCTGATTATTGGCAGCGGTCTGGCGGGGCAGTCTGCTGCGTTGCGGCTGGCCGGACGCTGCCGGGTGTTGATGATCTGCAAGCGCACACTCGAAGAAAGCGCTTCCGCCCGGGCGCAGGGCGGCATTGCGGCGGTGCTGGATTCGCAGGATTCCATTGCGGCGCATATCCGCGATACCTTCATCGCCGGGGCGCATCTCAACAGCGACAAGGCGACCCGGTTTGTCGTGGAAAACGGCAGTCGGGCGATTCAGTGGCTGATTGACCAGGGCGTGCCGTTTACCAAGGATGAACAGGGCTACCACCTCACCCGCGAAGGTGGACACAGCGCCCGCCGGATTATCCATGTCGCCGACGCGACGGGCCTTGCGGTGCAGGAAACCCTGACCGAAAAAGTCCGCCAGCATCCCGACATCGCCCTGCTGGAAAACCACATCGCCATCGACCTGATTACCGGCAAAAAACTGGGCGAAGCCCAAAACCGCTGCTACGGCGCTTACGTGCTCAACAACGCCAGCGGCGAAGTCCTGACGATTGGCGCGACGCATACCCTGATTGCCTCCGGCGGCGCGGGCAAGGTCTATCTCTACACCACCAACCCGGACACCTCCACGGGTGACGGCATCGCGATGGCCTGGCGGGCGGGTTGCCGGGTGGCGAACATGGAAATCATCCAGTTCCACCCGACCTGCCTGTATCACCCGAAAGCCAAATCCTTCCTGATTTCCGAGGCGGTGCGCGGCGAAGGCGGGTTGCTGAAACTGCCGGATGGCGCCCGCTTCATGCCCGCCCATGACGAACGGGCGGAACTCGCGCCGCGCGACGTGGTGGCTCGCGCCATTGATTTCGAGATGAAAAAGCGCGGGCTGGACTGCGTGTTTCTGGATATTTCCCACAAGGGCGAAGCCTTCATTCAGGCGCATTTTCCCAACATCCGCGCCCGCTGTCTGGAACTGGGCATCAACATCGCCCGCGACCCGATTCCCGTCGTTCCCGCCGCGCACTACACCTGCGGCGGCATTGTCACTGACCTGAAAGGCCGCGCCGACATTCCCGGCCTGTATGCCGCCGGGGAAGCCTCCTGTTCCGGCCTGCACGGCGCGAACCGGCTGGCCTCCAATTCGCTGCTCGAATGCCTGGTGTTTTCCGAGGCCGCCGTGGCGGATATTCTGGCTCAGCCGCCGCGCCCTTTTCCCGCCCTGCCCCAATGGGACGAAAGCCGGGTCACAAACGCGGACGAAGAAGTGGTCATCTCGCATAACTGGGACGAGCTGCGCCGCTTCATGTGGGATTATGTCGGCATTGTCCGCACCACCAAACGCCTGCAACGCGCTTCACACCGGATTCACCTCCTGATGCGGGAAATCAACGAGTTCTACGCCAATTTTCGCGTCACCTACGACCTGATCGAACTCAGAAACCTCGTCGTCACCGCCGACCTGATTATCCGCTCGGCCCTGAAACGCAAGGAAAGCCGGGGATTGCACTATTCGCCAGACTACCCGGACTTGCTGCCGGAACCGAAAAATACGGTGTTGCGGCGGCGTTGAAGCGGGGGAAAAGCGTCCTCCAACAGTGAATCGGATGGGATGATAGCTGTTCCCACAATGTTCCGTTCATGGTGAAGCCCTGTCGAACCATTGAACCATGCCCTTCGACAGGCTCAGGGCGAACGGGTGAGATACACTTTTCCCGTTCGTGATGAGCCTGCTTTTCCCATTCGTGGTGAGCCTGCTTTGCCCGTTCATGGTGAGCCTGTCGAACCACGCGCATGGCAAGCCGAACCATCAAGCCATGCCCTTCGACAGGGTTTCAGGGCGAACGGGCAAGAGGCTCAGGGCAAATGGGGGAGAGAATTATTGTGGAATTGACTTGAACGCCAGCAGCGCAACTACAGGAAAAATCCTTCCCATGTCTCATTTTCTCGAACGACTGGCGGGCATTGTCGGGCCGGGGCAACTCCTTACCGATCCGGCGGATTTGACGCCCTTTCTCACCGACTGGCGGGGGCGCTATACCGGTCGGGCGCTTGCTCTGGCGCGACCCGGCAGCGCGGCGGAGGTCGCCGCCCTGGTGCGCGAATGCCTTGTTGCGGGCGTGCCGATGGTGCCGCAGGGCGGCAATACCGGGCTGGTCGGCGGCGCGACGCCGGACGCGAGCGGGCGTTCTCTCCTGATCGGGTTGGGGCGCATGAACCGCATCCGCGCCGTGGATGCCGCCAATCACGCGCTCACCGTTGAGGCGGGTTGCACGCTGGCCGG
>JAITNI010000003.1 GCA_031290535.1 Zoogloeaceae bacterium | reverse complement strand
CTGGTCTGGACGGGGTCGGCCTATCAGGAAAAAAGGAGCGCCGGTTCCTCGCTGTACGCCTTTGGTTTTGCGGTCATCATGGTGTTCCTGATTCTCGCCGCGCAGTATGAAAAATGGTCGCTGCCGCTTGCCGTCGTCATGGCCGTGCCGTTCGCGCTCATGGGCGCGCTGACCGCGATCTGGATGCGCGGCATGCCCAATGACATCTACTTCCAGATCGGCCTTGTGGTGCTGATCGGGCTTGCGGCCAAAAATGCCATTCTGATTGTGGAATTCGCCGCGCAGGAATACGCCCAGGGCATGAGCGCGGTGGAGGCCGCAATCGAAGCGGCGCGGCTGCGTTTTCGCCCGATTGTCATGACCTCGCTCGCCTTCGTCCTCGGCGTCTTCCCGCTGGTGAAAGCCACCGGCGCGGGCGCGGCGGCGCGGCGCTCGATGGGCACCGGCGTTTTCGGCGGGATGATCGCCGCCACCTTCATTGCCACCATTTTCGTCCCCCTCTTCTTCAAGTGGCTGGAACGTGGCAAACAACTCCTGCCCGCAGGCGATGAACCCCTGCCCACCCACGCCACCACGGAGGACACCGACCATGATTGAACATCCCAAAACCCGGCTGGCGCTGGCCTTGAGCGTGTCCGTGTTCCTGTCCGGCTGCGCCGTGGGGCCGGACTTCACCCGCCCCGACGTTCCCTTGCCGGAACAATACGAAACCACCGGAACCACCGCCACCAGCGAGGCCGCTCCGCTCAATCCCGAATGGTGGACGCTGTTCGGCGACGCGGAACTCAACCGTCTGGTGGCGCTTGCGCTGGAGAACAATCAGGATTTGCAAGCCGCCATTGCGCGCATGGAAGCCGCCGCCGCCGCCGCGCGGGAAGCGGGCGCGGATTATGTTCCCAGCATCGACCTGGAAGGCAGTTCCCTCCGCAATCACAGCAGCGCCAGAACCGCCAGCGGCAAGCAAACCGGGGCGATGACCATCAGCGATCACCGCGCCGCCCTCGGCGTGAGTTATGAACTCGACCTGTGGGGGCGCATCCGGCGTCTGAACGAAGCCGCCCGCGCCGAAGCCCTCGCCGGACGATACGCCCGCGACACGGTGCGCCTGTCGCTCACCAGCCAGATCGCCGCCGAATATCTCACCCTGCGGGTGGTGGACGCGGAACTGGAAACCACCGCCGAAACCCTGTCCAGCCGCCAAAAAAGCCTGAATATCGTGCGTAGCCGACAGGACGCGGGAGTCTCTTCCGCGCTGGACATGGCGCAAGCCCGTGGCGCGCTCGCCGCCGCGCAGGCGCAATGGAACCAGTTGCGCCGCCAGCGCGCCATGAGCGAAAACATGCTCGGCCTCCTCACCGGCCAGCCCGACCTGAAACTGGACGCCGTCGGCAACTTCAACGCCATCCCCCTGCCGCCGCTGCCGCCCGCCGGACTGCCCTCCAGCCTGCTGGAAGTCCGTCCCGATGTGCGTCTGGCCGAAGAACAGCTCATCGCCGCCAATGCCCGCATCGGCGTCGCCAAAGCCGCCTACTTTCCCACCATCGGCCTGACCGGGCTGCTGGGCAACGAAAGCGCGGACATCGCCGACCTGTTCAACAAGGGCACGCATATCTGGTCTGCTGGCGGCGCGCTCTTCCTGCCCATCTTCAACGCGGGTCGCACCGGCGCGCGGGTCGACCAGGCCACGGCGGGACAAAAAGAAGCCCTTGCCAACTACCTGAAAATCGTGCAAAACGCTTTTCGTGAAGTCAAGGACGCCCTCGTCGCCCTGCGCGAATACAAGGAAGAAGACGTTGCCCTCGCCATCCAGACCGACGCCGCCCGCGAAGCCCAGGACATCTCGCAGGCGCGTTACGAAGCGGGTTATGTCGGTTTTCTGGACGTGCTGGACAGCCAGCGCACGCTCAACAACGCCCAACTCGTGCAACAGCTTGGCCGCCGCAACCACCTGGTCGCCGCCGTCGACCTGTTCAAGGCGCTGGGGGGCGGCTGGCGGCCAGACTGGCAGGCAAGCAATGAGGCCAGCGCCGAAACCCGCAGCGGAGAATAAGTGAGGAAAACCAAGGAAGACACCCTGATTACCCACAACCGCATCCTTGATGCGGCGGTGGAGCTATTCGGTCGTCAGGGTGTCTCCCACACCTCGCTCAACGACATCGCCCTCCAGGCGGGCGTGACCCGGGGCGCGATTTACTGGCATTTCGACAACAAGATCGCCCTGTTTACCGCGATGATAGAGCGCCTGATCTGTCCGCTGCTGTTGAGAAGCGAAGAGCGTTTTCAACTCATGCGCGCCAACCCGCTCGCTTTTCTGCGCGCCGGGACAACGGAATTCCTGAACAAGCTCTCGCACGACCCGGATTTTTACCGGGTCTTTGAAATCTTATGGCATAAATGCGAATACGTCGGCGAAATGGCCACCATCCGCCACAAACATCTGGACGAAGGCGAAAGCCACATCGACATCATCCAGCAAACCATCGCGCTGGCGCAGGAACAGGGCCAACTCAACCGCCGTCTCGACAGCCATCAGGCCGCGATCGGCCTCGTCGCCCTGATGGACGGCCTGATTTTCAACTGGACAAAAAACCAGCAAATGTTTTCACTGGAAGCATATGGCCTGCCGATTATGGATGCTTTCTTTGAGGGACTCGGGGCGAATAATGGCGATGAATGATGTGGGTGATTTTGGGCAGAGATGGTATGCGCTCTTTGGGGGTGGGGTTTGGGCGGTTTTATGCAGATAGGGCAGTGATGCGCGGGGCTATGCACACCATCCGCCAAGGCTTTTGGACG
>JAITNI010000305.1 GCA_031290535.1 Zoogloeaceae bacterium | reverse complement strand
AACCGTATCGCCGAAATCACGGCGCATTATACCCAGGATCCCGATATCAAAAAAATGACGTTCGTTTCCGCCCAGGTGGAACGGGATTATTACGGAATTGCCACCCGTGTGGAAGAAATCCTGATTTTCGCTCAACGCATGGGCTACAAAAAAGTTGGCATTGCCACCTGCGTGGCGCTTTTGAAAGAATGCCACATGTTTGCCAAAGTAGCCAAGGCAAAAGGAATACAAATTTATGCCGCTGCCTGCAAAGTCGGCAGTGTCGATAAAACGACGATTGGCCTGCAGGAAGCAGACAAACTGAGGCCAAACCAGTTTGAGGCCATGTGCAACCCCGCCCTGCAAGCAGAAGCTTTGAATGAGGCGGGAACGGAATTCAACGTCATTCTCGGTCTGTGTGTTGGACATGACACCCTGTTCATCATGCACTCCAGAGCGCCTGTGACCTACCTTGTCGTAAAAGATCGCGTGTTGTGCCACAACCCGATCGCAGCGCTTCATACGACAGAAACATATTACAAAAGACTGCTATCCCCCGGTTTTCCAGACCCCAGACCCCTCGAATAATTTGTAATCGCTTTCGGCGAGGCGTAGGGACGGAGGGATGCGCTTCCTGTGTTCGCCCTCAATCCCGTTCAAATACGGCGATGGATTCCACATGCGCCGTGTGCGGGAACATGTTGATTGCGCCGGCGCTTCGCAAGCGGTAATGCTTCTGGCTCACCAGAATGGCGGCGTCGCGGGCGAGGGTGGCGGGGTTGCAGGAAATGTACACCAGCCGTTGGGGGCCGCCCTGCTCCGGCAGGGATTTGACGATTTCCAGCGCCCCTTCGCGGGGCGGGTCGATCAGAATTTTTTCCATGCCTTCCAGCGTCCGCAGGATTTCCGGCGGGCATTCAAAGAGATTGGCGACGGCAAAATGCGTCCGTTCGGCCAGGCCATTGCGGCGGGCGCTTTCCTGGGCGCGTTCCACCAGCGCGGCGCTGCCTTCCAGCCCGATGACCTTTGCGCCGCTTCGCGCGATGGGGAGCGTGAAATTGCCCAAGCCACAAAACAAATCCGCGATGCGTTCTCCGGGCGCGGGGGCGAGCAGCGTCAGGGCGCGGCGGATCAGCACCCGGTTGATGGCGTGGTTGACCTGGGTAAAATCCGTGGGTCGGAAGCGCATTTGCAGGCCGAATTCCGGCAAGCGGTAATCCAGTTCGGAACCGGGCAGGGGATAAAAGCGCTCGGCAGTGTCCGGCCCCCCGGGTTGCAGGTAGAACGTCACCTGATGCTGGTCGGCAAACGCCTTGAGACGGGTTTCATCCACCGGGGTCAGGGGTTCGAGAATCCGCAGCGCGAGGGCAACGCACCGGTCGCCGACCGCGACTTCCACTTGCGGCAGGCGCGCGCAGATGGAAAGCCCGCCAATCAGATCGCGCAAGGGCATGAGCAGGGCGGAGACCGCCGGATGCAACACCGGGCAGCTCTGGATGTCGGCGATGTAGCTGCTTTTTCTTTCACGAAACCCCACCAGAATGCCGCCTTTTTTGGGCACTTTCCGCACCCCCAGACGGGCCTTGTGGCGATAGCCCCAGGCCGGCCCCTGAATGGGCGGCAGGATTTCGTCGGGCCGAACCCGGCCAATGTGCCAGAGCGTGTCTTCCAGCACCCGTTGCTTGACGGCGACCTGGGCGGCAATCTCAAGATGCTGCATGACGCAGCCGCCGCAGATGCCAAAATGGGGACAGCGCGGCGTCACGCGCAGGGAGGACGGCTGGAGCACGCGCACCAGATGCGCCTGCTCATAATGGTTTTTTTTGCGATAGCTGGCAAACTCCACCGTTTCGCCGGGCAAAGCGCCTTCCACGAAAATGGCTTTCCCTTCCAGACGGGCAATGCCCCTTGCCTCGTGATCCAAGGCTTCAATTACGCCCATCGGCATTTTTGCCTCCCCAAAAGTCCGCAATTCTACTAAACTTGTCTCCATGACGACCGAAATCTACAACACTTGGGGTGAGTTTCACGCCGCTTTCGACCGGATTCTGGCGCAGGCGCGGCAGCGCGTGTGCATTTTTGATGGTGATCTGGCGCAACTGGGTCTGGGGCACCCCGCCCGCATCGCCGAATTGCAGCGCCTGCTGACCAATCCGCCTTTGGCGGCGACCGCGCCCACCCTTCGCATTGCGCTCAAGCAAACCGACCATTTGCACCGCGAACATCCCCGGCTGGTGGCGCTGTTGAAGCATTATGGTCATCTACTGGCGGTGCAGCAGGTTTCCGATTCCCTGCGTTCCCTGCGCGATACCCTGGTGATCGCCGATGACGCGCACACGCTGGTGCGTTTTGATCTGGAACACCCACGCTCCAAAATCATTGTCGAGGATGTTGAGGAAACACAGCCGTATTTGCAGCGGTTTGAGGAGATCTGGGCGGACGGCGGCGCGCTGTTCAGCCCAACCATTCTGGGTTTATAAAAAGGTGTTGTGAAAAACACACAGGCCGGGAAGATGCTGCGATGCACCACAAAGGGATGGTTCTCACTGCCAATAAGTTGCTATAATTCCGCCCTGACCGAAATTTTCGGTCTACAGGGTTTTGTTTGTTAAAGTCACCATCAAAAGGATCTATCAATGAAACAGTCTCTCCTCGTTGCTGCTTTGCTGGCACTCGCCGTTTCCGCCTGTGGTAATGAAGGCGCTGAAGCGCCCGCTACCGACACAACGCCGATCGAAGCGCCCGCTCCTGAAGCGACGCCCGAAGCCGCGCCCGCTGAAGTTGCTCCTGAAGCCGCTCCCGCTGAAGAAGCCGCGCCCGCCGAAGAAGCCGCACCTGCCGAAGCCGCCCCCGCTGCTGAAGCCGCGCCTGCTGAAGCCGTTCCTGCGAACTGATCTTTATTTTTCGCAGCAAAAAAAGCAGGACATGTTCCTGCTTTTTTTGTGCCTGTTTTTGTCCAAAACTTTTTTGGGGCAGTCCCCCCCCCCTCTGGATTTTTGGGGGCGACGTGTTGGCGCGACTCGCAAAACTCAGCCAGGAAAGACAGGAAACAAAACGCCTCGGACAAGCTGGCCGAGGCGTTCATGAACCGTACTCCGCAATGCCTTACCCTTACTTCAGTTGCTCAAACAACAGCGCCAGAATTTTGCGGGCGGTTTCGGAGCGTTCGACGCCGCCTTCGGGGGAGAGCACCTGCACCTGCGTATTGCCTGCCGTCTCCCGCACGTAGATGCGGTATTGCGTCTGCGGCGTCAGTTTGGGGTCGCGCTTCCAGATCATGAGTTTGGAGAGCCAGCCGCCGTCTTTTTTCTGGCCGTCCGTTTCCGGGTCGACATAGCGGACAAAATACAGACCCTGGCTGCGGTCGCGGTCTTCGACGGTAAAGCCGACCCGATCCAGCGCCAGTCCCAGACGCCGCCAGGCACGGTCGAAATGTTCCTGAATTTCCAGCACGCCCGAACCGTCAGCCGACTTGATGAGCTTGGCGCGTTCTTCCACGTGGGCGGAGGCCAGCGCGGCTTCGGCACGGCGCTCGTCCGTGCCCAGACGCACCATCAGGCGGCGCAGCATTTCCGCTTCCAGTTCCGGGTCGGAGGCGGTGGGTTGCCAGCGGGTATCGTCCTTGGCGGAAGAGGTATACACCTCCTCCATGCGCCGGTTGCTGATGAAAATATCCGTCGTGCCCGGCGTCACGCCCGGTTCAAAGCGGGTGCGGAATTTGTCCCGCTCGCCGGTGGAATAGAGCGAATCCAGCAGTTTGCCGATGGTGTTGCGGATGATGTCATCAGGAATCTTGGCGCGGTTTTCCGCCCAGTCGGTTTCCATGATGCCGGCCTCCTGCGCTTCAAGGCTGACGATAAAGCCGAGTTCCTGCCAGAAATCCTTGACGGAATCCCAGAGTTTTTCGGCCGGCGCGTTGACCACCAGCCAGCGCTGGTTGCCGGAACGCTCAACGCGAATATTCTCGACTTCCGGCAGCACGACGCTGTTTTGCACCGCCGCGCCGGGGGCGCGTTCGGCGTTGTATTCGGAATAGGTGGCGCTGCCCCGGACATTGGTGTCCGGCACCACAAAACGGTCATCGCGGGAGATCTGCGTCAAGTCCGGCGGCACTTCCAGCGTTGGCGCCTTGCCAGAAGATTTGTAGTCGATTTTTTTGGTCTCTGGAATCAGGCTGCCCGCGCAGCCGCCAAACAAAACCGGGGAAAGAGCCAGCAGGCCCAGCACAACAGGTGAAACACGGCGCATGAACAGCTCCTTTATTTAATGAATCCCGGCCAGCCGCAGGGCGGCGCTCACTTTTTCCTGACCTGCCGCGCCCAGGGGGGTCAGCGGCAGACGAATTCCAGCGGGCATCAGCCCCATCTGGCTTACCGCCCATTTGACGGGAATGGGGCTGGCCTCGCAGAACAAATCCCGGTGCAGGCCAAGCAGTTGAAAATGAATCTCCCGCGCCGTTTTGCCGTCACCCGCCGTCGCCGCGACGCACATTTCGTGCATCAGGCGCGGCGCGACGTTAGCGGTCACGGAAATTACCCCGTGAAAACCCAGCAGCACCGCCGCCATGCCGGTCATGTCGTCGCCGCTGTAGAGGGCGAAATCTTTTGGGGCGCGGACAATCAGGTCGCAGGCGCGGTCAAGGTCGCCGGTGGCGTCCTTGATGCCAACGATGTTGGGAATTTCGGCCAGTCGCAGGGCGGTATCGTTATGGATGTCCGCCACCGTGCGCCCCGGCACGTTGTAGAGAATGAGGGGCAACGCCACCGCTTCGGCAATGGCGCGAAAGTGCCGGTAAATGCCTTCCTGCATCGGCTTGTTGTAATAGGGCGTCACGGAAAGCGCGGCGTCCGCGCCCGCCTGTTTGGCAAACCGGGTCAATTCGATGGCCTCCGCCGTGGAATTGGCTCCCGTCCCGGCAATCACCGGAATACGCCCCGCCGCATGGGCGACGGCCACACGGATGAGTTCGCTGTGTTCCGCGA
>JAITNI010000274.1 GCA_031290535.1 Zoogloeaceae bacterium | reverse complement strand
AGAGTGAGGGGAAAGCCGAACCAGGCGGGGTCGCTTTCCGGCGTGGCGCGGGGGAGCAGCAGGAAATCTTCGGCGTCGGCCAGAGCGCGGGTCAGGGTGGCGAAGTTGGCTTTGCGGGCGGCGATAAAGTCTGGCAGCCGGTCGAGCTGGGCCAGTCCCACGGCGGCTTGCATGTCGGAGATTTTCAGGTTGTAGCCGAGATGCGAATAGACGTATTTGTGATCGTAACCGGCGGGGAGATGTTCCCATTCCCGTTCAAAACGCCGACCGCAGGTGTTGTCGCGTCCGGGCGGGCACCAGCAGTCACGGCCCCAGTCGCGCAGGGATTCGGCAGCGCGTTTCAGCAGTGGGTCGCGGGTGAATACCGCGCCGCCTTCGCCCATGGTGATGTGGTGCGCGGGGTAGAAGGAAAGCGTGGCGATGTGGCCGAAGGCGCCAAGCTGTTGCCCGCGATGGGTGGAGCCGAGCGCGTCGCAGCAGTCTTCGACCAGCCAGAGGCCGTGCCTGTCCGCGATGGCGCGGATTTCGGCGGCGGCGAAGGGGTTGCCCAGGGTGTGGGCGAGGACGATGGCGCGGGTTTTGGGGGTGATGGCGGCGGCAATGGCTTCCGGCGCGGGGTTATAGGTGGGGAGTTCGGAATCGACAAAGACCGGCGTCAGGCCCATTTGCAGGATGGGATTGACCGTGGTCGGAAAACCGGCGGCGGCGGTGATGACTTCGTCGCCCACTTTCAGGGCGCGGTCGCCCAACAGCGGCGAGGTGAGCGCGCTGACGGCAAGCAAGTTGGCGGAGGAGCCGGAGTTGGCGGTAAGGACGAAATCGACGCCCAGAAAGCGCCCCAGTTTTTCCTCGAAGGCGGCGTTGAAGCGCCCGCTGGTGAGCCAGCCATCGAGCGCGGCGTCGACGGCGTATTCCAGTTCCCGCGCGCCCAAGACCTTGCCGGAAGGCGGAACCGGGGTTTTGCCCGGTGTAAAACCGTCTGGCGCGCCGAAGCGCTGTTCGGCGTAGGCGCGCGTCAATTCGAGAATTTGGGCGCGTAATGTTTCGCTCATGAGTTCGACTCCACCGTGAGGGCGGCGGTTTGTTCCTCGATTTGCCGGCGGGAAAAGGCTTGCATGTCCGCTTGCGTCTGCCAGGCCCGATACCACGCCAGGCTCTGCACCAGCGCGGTATCCAGATTCCAGCGCGGTTTCCAGCCGAGCCGGGCGCGGGCGAGGGAGCAGTCCAGCTTGAGGAATTGCGCTTCGGGCGCCTGCGGGTTGGCGGGCGAGTCGGCGGGTAGGTCAATCTCCCACTGGATTTTGTCCGGCCACTTCGCCGCGATCCGCTCCACGATCCATCGCACGGGACGGGCGTCTTCGTCGGCGGGGCCGAAATTCCAGGCGCGGGCGTAAGCCGCGCCTTCCCGATAGAGCTGTTCCGCCAGCATGAGATAGCCGCGCAAGGGTTCGAGTACATGCTGCCAGGGACGAATGGCGTCGGGATGGCGAATGCGTACCGGCGTTCCGGCGACGAGGGCGTTCAGGATGTCCGGAAGCAGCCGATCCCTGGCCCAGTCGCCGCCGCCGATGACGTTTCCGGCGCGGGCCGTGGCGACAAAAACCGGGCGATCCCGCCGGTTAAAAAAGGAATTCCGGTAAGCGGCGGTAACGAGTTCGGCGCAGGCTTTGCTGCTGCTGTAGGGGTCATGGCCGCCCAGCGGCTCGTCTTCCCGGTAGCCCCACAGCCATTCGCGGTTGTCATAACATTTGTCACTGGTGACATTGACCAGCGCCCGCGCGGAATCGCTCGCGCGCACGGCTTCGAGCAGATGCACCAGCCCCAGGACATTGGTGGTGTAGGTTTCCACCGGGTCGAGATAGCTTTGCCGCACCAGCGGCTGCGCCGCGAGATGGAAGATGATTTCCGGCTGCGCGTCCTGGACAGCCTGGCGGATGGCGCCGGCATCCCGGATGTCGGCGATCACGGAATGCAGCTGTCGATGGACGCGGGCCAGCTCAAAGAGCGAAGGTTTGGTGGGCGGCGGCAGGGCAAAGCCCGTGACCTTTGCGCCAAGCTGGGTCAGCCAAAGAGAAAGCCAGCTTCCCTTGAAGCCGGTATGCCCCGTGAGCAGGACGCGCTTGCCTTGCCAGAACCGCGCGGCGGGAACGTTGCTGGCGTCGTCCATCACCAGATTTTCCAGGGCGGCTGGCGGGATTGCCAAAGCTGTTCCAGATAGTTTTTGTCGCGCAGGGTATCCATCGGTTGCCAGAATCCTCCATGTCGCCAAACGGCAAGCTGCCGCTCCTCCGCCAGGGTCTCCAGGGGCTTGCCCTCCCACGGCATCCGGTCGTGCTCGATCAGGTCGATGACCTGAGGCGAGAGCACGAAAAACCCGGCATTGATGAGACCTTCGCTGCTCGCCGGTTTTTCGTTGAAGCGCAGCACGGTGTCGCCCTTGATCTTCATCGCGCCGAAACGCGCAGGCGGCAGGGCGGCGGTGACGGTCGCCAACTTTTTGTGCTGTTGATGGAAGCGGATGCTCGCACCGATGTCGACATTCCCCACGCCATCGCCATAGGTAAAGCAAAAATCCCGATCCGGCGCGAGATAGTCGCGGATGCGCCGCAGACGCCCGCCGGTCTGGGTGTCCTCGCCGGTATCGACCAGGGTAATGCGCCAGGGTTCGGTATGGCGCTTGTGCACTTCCATCGCGTTTTTGGCAAGATCGAAAGTGACGTCGGAGGTATGCAGGAAATAGTTGGCGAAATATTCCTTGACGGCGTACCCCTTGTAACCCAGGCAGATGATGAAATCATCAATACCGTGCGCGGAATATATCTTGAGAATATGCCAGAGGATGGGCTTGCCCCCGATCTCGATCATGGGTTTGGGCTTGAGGTGGGATTCCTCGCTGATGCGGGTTCCCAGGCCACCGGCCAGGATAACGGCTTTCATGCCTCCCTTTTCTCCTTCTTTTGGCATGACGGCTTTTGTGTGGGACATGATCGACCTTTCGGTTTGAAGGCAAGCCAATACGGGACAAGCACCGTAAACGCCAGATTCGCGGGACCGAGACCCGGCAAAGATTCGGAGTTTGTCAGCCCCCGATTAAGCGGCCTTTTCGGATGCGTGTCAATATGGGGGCGACAGGAGTCGTAGGGGCGGACCTGCGTGTCCGCCCGTTCGGGCGTCCCGCCCTCGGAGAAAAAGAATCGGGGGCGAGACGCCCTCGCTCCCAATGAGGGATGCATCTGCGTGTGCGCGCCCTGGGGCATCCGATGCGCCCTGGCAAGGGCAGACACACAGGTTTAAGGCAGTCCTGTCCGTAAAGGCGACCGGCGTGCTTCCTTGCCCTTGTCCCCAAAAGTCAAATGCGATTGCCCTGATGGGGGCAATCATCCTAGAAACCGCAGTTGGATGTGCATGAGTGTGCTGTTCCGCAACGCGCTGGCGGTGTTGCTCCTCCTTGCAGGCGCACGCCTGCCGCGTCGTCGTGCCTTGCCAGCACGTTGCGGAACAGCACACTCAGGCACGTAGCGGACTCATCCATTGGGTGAGCAGTGAAAATATGCCATCACTTGGCCTCAACAAAATAATGAGCGGTCAACTGCGGTTTCTAGGATCATGTGTCACGGACTTTCAGGCTTGTCCGGCGGGTCGTTTTTGGGATTGTTTCATTCCGCCCGCAACCCGCGCATCA
>JAITNI010000207.1 GCA_031290535.1 Zoogloeaceae bacterium | reverse complement strand
GCGGCGCGATCAGCACAGGCAGCACACGACAGGCTGGAGAGCGCGTCACCTTTTCTTTTTCGCATTGCGCTGGCATGGATTTCATGTTTCCCGATTTTTTCGAGGGGGAGGAGGAAGAGCACGAGGGCGATTTTCCTGATCTCCCGTCTCCACCTACCGCCACCACCCGCAAGGTCGCCGTGGCCTTGGCGCGGGCGTTTTTGGCGGGGGAGAGTGCGCCGGGCGCGATGCAGGCGCGGGGATGTCGGGCGTTGGGACGTTCCTGGCCCTGGCTGGTGCCATTGACCTTGCATCTGCATTTTGAGCTGGCTCCGGGCGGCGTATGGCAGCCTGAACAGCATGACGCCCTCGTTGCCCGGATTCTTGCCTTTCCTCCCTTTCTTGCCGCGTTTGAGTCCTCGCCGTTCGCGCCGGTCGAACGTCCCCGGATTCGCTGCCACTTTCCTTTTTTTGCGCCGATGGGTCTGCCGCCTCCGGCGCTGGCCGGGCTGAACCTGCCTGCGTTGGCTACGCCGGGCGACCTCGCCGACTGGTTGCGGCTTTCCCCCGCGCATCTGGACTGGTTTGCCAACGTGACCGGGCGCGATTTTGGCGAGGTTGCGCCGAAGCTGGAACACTATCATGCCCGCTGGGTCGCCAAGGCCAGCGGCGGGGCGCGGTTGATTGAAGCGCCGAAGGCCGAATTGCGCGCCCTTCAGCGTCGCATCCTGCGCGGCATTCTTGACGGCGTCCCCGTGCATCCGGCGGCTTACGGTTGCGTGCGTGGACGCTCGGTGGTGGAAAACGCCGCCCTGCATGGCGGCGCGTCCTTGTTGCTGAAGCTGGATTTGCGGGATTTTTTCGTTCGCATCCGCGCTTCCCGCATTCACGCGCTGTTTTGCACTTTGGGCTATCCGCCCGTCGTCGCCCGCCTGCTCACCGGCCTGACCACCCGGTGCACGCCCGCCCGTTTGCTGCGGAACATGCCGCAGGAAACCTGCCCAAGTCCCGAAGAACGCCGCGATCGTCAGCGCTGGGCGCGACAATTCACGGCGCGGCATCTGCCCCAGGGCGCGCCGACTTCCCCGGCGCTGGCGAACCTTTGCGCCTGGCGTCTGGATACACGCCTCTCCGGCGCGGCGCGGGAATGTCGGGCGCGTTACAGCCGCTATGTGGATGATCTGGCTTTTTCCTGCGACGCTACTCCGGCGCAGGGGCGGCGCATTCTGGCGATGATGCAGGACATCATTCTGGAAGAAGGGTTTGTCCCCAACTGGCGCAAAACCCGTCTGCTCCCGGCGTCCACCTCCCAACGCCTCACGGGTCTGGTGGTCAATCAGCGCCCCAACCTGCCCCGGCAGGAATACGACACCCTCAAAGCCATCCTGACCAACTGCCGCCGCCACGGTCCCAACACCCAAAACCGCCTCGGCCTGCCGGACTTTCGGGCGCACCTGCTGGGTCGCATCGGCTGGTTCCGGCAGGTAAATCCGGCGCGTGGGGAACGGCTGCGCGCCTTGTTTGCAGGGATTGAGTGGGCATAAAAGCGGACAGGGCTGAACAACCGGATTCAAGTGGGGAATCGCCGAAGCAACGCCCTGTATTTTGGCGCTGTCGGCAGTACAGCCGCCGCTGACGCCGCGCTGGCCATCAACCCGCAATTAAACTAAACACCCTTTGGGGCGATCAAGGCGCTCAACGGACGATTTGCTTGCGCGACGCGCCGGAGATTTGAATGTTCGTGCGATTGCCCCGCAGGCGTTGTTGACTTAGCGCCCCTGTCCCGTATAATGCCGGACTTTCTCTAGGCGCGTAGCTCAGTTGGTTAGAGCATCACCTTGACATGGTGGGGGTCGTTGGTTCGAATCCAATCGCGCCTACCACACCTTTTGGTGGGTGTGGATGAGAGAGCAAAAGCGCGGCTTGGCCGCTTTTTTTGTTTGCAGGTTCGGCTTTTCCTTTTTTCCTGTTTCCCGTTTTGTCGCAGGAGCGTTTCATGTCCGCTGTTCAGATCACCTTGCCCGATGGTTCCGTCCGTTCCTATCCTGCCCCTGTCACCGTGGCCGAAGTCGCGGCCAGTATTGGCGCGGGGCTGGCAAAAGCTGCGTTGGCGGGGAAGGTGGGCGGGAAGCTGGTGGATACCTCGCATCGCATTGAAGCGGACGCGGCGCTCGCCATTGTGACCGACAAGGACGCCGAAGGGCTGGAAATCCTCCGGCATTCCACCGCGCATCTGTTGGCCTACGCGGTCAAGACGCTCTACCCGGAGGCGCAGGTAACGATCGGGCCGGTGATCGAGCACGGTTTTTACTACGATTTTGCCTACACGCGCCCCTTCACGCCGGAAGACCTGGCGGCCATCGAAAAGAAAATGGCGGAGCTGGCGAAGGCGGATTTTCCGGTGACGCGCGAGGTGGTCGCGCGCGATGCGGCGGTCAAATTTTTTCTCGATCAGGGCGAAAAATACAAGGCGGAACTGATCGCCGCCATCCCTGCCGAACAGGAAGTTTCCCTCTACCGCGAGGGAGAATTTGTCGATTTGTGTCGCGGCCCGCATGTGCCGTCCACCGGCAAACTCAAGGTGTTCAAGCTGATGAAGGTGGCGGGCGCGTACTGGCGCGGCGACTCCAAAAATGAAATGTTGCAGCGCATCTACGGCACAGCCTGGGCGAAAAAAGAGGAACTGGAAGCCCATCTCACCATGCTGGAAGAAGCGGAAAAACGCGACCATCGCAAGCTCGGCCAGCGGCTCGACCTGTTCCATTTTCAGGATGAAGCGCCGGGTTCGGTGTTTTGGCATCCGAAGGGCTGGTTCCTGTTCCAGAAGCTGATCGCCTATATGCGCGACTGCCAGGATGCGGCGGGTTATGTCGAAGTCAACACCCCGGACGTGATGGATCGTGCCCTGTGGGAGACTTCCGGGCACTGGTTCAATTACCGCGAAAACATGTTCACTACCCAGACCGAGGATGAGCGCATTTTCGCCCTGAAGCCGATGAATTGTCCCGGCGCGGTGGCGATGTACGCGCAGGGCGTGAAAAGCTACCGCGATTTGCCGCTCCGCATGGCGGAATTCGGCAAGGTGCATCGCTATGAGCCTTCCGGCGCGCTGCACGGCTTGTTGCGGGTGCGCCACTTCACCCAGGATGACGCGCACATTTTCTGTACCGAAGCGCAGATGGAAGCCGAATGCCGCGACGTGGTGAAGCTGATTTTCCAGATTTACAAGGATTTTGGCTTTGACAATGTGCGGGTGAAACTTTCCACCCGTCCCGACCATCGCATCGGCTCGGACGAAACCTGGGACATCCTCGAAGGCGCGCTGGCGCAGGCCTTGCAGCATATGGGCGTGGAATACACGCTGTTCCCCGGCGAGGGCGCGTTCTACGGCCCGAAGCTGGAATTTGTCCTGCGCGACGCGATTGGCCGCGACTGGCAGTGCGGCACCTTGCAGGTCGACATGAACCTGCCGGAGCGCTTCGACATTCATTATGTGGATGCCGACAACAGCCACAAACGCCCGGTGATGCTGCATCGGGCGCTGTTCGGCTCGCTGGAACGCTTTGTCGGCATCCTGATCGAACATTACGTCGGCGCCTTCCCCCTCTGGCTTGCGCCCGCGCAGGCGGTGGTGATGAGCATCTCCGAACATCAGGCCGATTATGCCGCCGATGTGGCGAAAAAGCTGAAAGCCGCAGGGCTGCGTGTTGAAACGGATTTGCGTAATGAGAAGATTAACTATAAAATCCGCGAACATAGCATGAACCGGCTGCCTTATCTTCTTGTCGTGGGTGACAAGGAAAAAGCAGCCAATCTGGTTGCCGTGCGTACCCGCAGCGGTCAGGACTTGGGGCAGATGCCCGTGGAAGACCTGATCGCGCAGCTCGGAAAAGAAGTTGCCGGGCGAGGGAGCACGGCATAGTTTTTGTCTGTTTTCAGGAGTTTAGCCATCGCTTTGAACAAGTCGCATCGCCTCAATGAAGAAATCAATGTGCCGGAAGTCCGGCTGATTGGCAAGGAAGGCGAACAATTGGGGGTCGTGAGTGCCCGACAAGCCATGTATCTGGCTGAAGAAGCGGGCATGGATCTGGTGGAGATCGCGCCGCTGGCACAGCCGCCGGTCTGTCGGGTGATGGACTACGGCAAGTTCAAGTATCAGGAAGCCAAAAAGGCGCACGAGGCCAAGCTGAAGCAAAAGCAGGTTCAGGTCAAGGAAGTCAAGTTCCGCCCCGGCACCGACGAAAACGACTACCAGATCAAGCTCCGCAACATGGTGCGGTTTCTGGAAGAAGAAGACAAGGTCAAAGTGACCCTGCGCTTCCGGGGCCGCGAAATGGCGCATCAGGAATTCGGGATGCGCCAGCTTGAACGCATCAAGCAGGATCTGGATCCCTATGGGCAGGTCGAGCAGATGCCCAGAATGGAAGGGCGGCAAATGATTATGATTGTCGCGCCCATCAAGAAAAAAATCGGCGAGAAAATGGAAGCGGTGGCGGAAAAACCTGCCAAAGCCACCCCGGAAAAGCCCGCCAGGGTCGCCAAACCCAAGCCAGCGGCAACAACGGAAACGGCGGCAGCCGTGGTTGAAGCCTGAAGCGGCAAAACAAGTTTCAAAACGCGGGCTGTTTGAAAAAACGGCCTGTTATAAAAAGTGGGGTCAGGTTGAGGAAGCGTTCCCGATGGGAGCCACCTGGCAACATGTCATTAGGAGCAATCATGCCCAAAATGAAGACCAAGAGCGGCGCCGCGAAGCGTTTCAAGTTTCGCGCTTCCGGCGGCATCAAACGGGGTCAGGCGTTCAAGCGCCACATCCTCACCAAGAAAACCACCAAGGTGAAACGCCACTTGCGCGGCATCACCACGGTTTGCGCCAGCGACGTCGCCATGGTGCGCGCCATGATGCCCTACGCTTAAAGGAGAGAGAACATGCCGAGAGTAAAACGTGGCGTCACGGCGCGGGCGCGTCATAAAAAGATTCTGGTGCAGGCCAAGGGCTATCGCGGTCGGCGCAAGAATGTCTATCGGATTGCCAAACAGGCGGTGATGAAGGCGGGGCAATATGCCTACCGCGACCGTCGCCAGAGAAAGCGCCAGTTCCGCGCCCTGTGGATTGTCCGTATCAACGCCGCCGCGCGTGAATTGGGTCTGAAGTACAGCACCCTCATGAACGGCCTCAAAAAAGCCAATATCGAAGTCGATCGCAAGGTGCTCTCCGATCTGGCGATTTTCGACAAGGCCGCTTTTGCCGCCCTGGCCAATCAGGCCAAGGCCCAGTTGAGCGCCTAAGGCAAAGTCCTTGAACACAGGTCTGGCGCAATCCTTGCCATTCATGGCGAGGTGAGCGAGACCGGCGTTTATAGCGCCGGAGGCGCTCCTGATCTGTGTCGGGGAATCCCCGGCCTTCTGACCGGGGTGACTCAAATGAAAGGAGGCGCGCAGCCTCCTTTTTCCTTTTGGGAATGAACATGCACAATCTTGATGCCATTGTTGCCGAAGCGAAGGCGCTGTTCGCCAGCATTGCCGACCCCGACGCGCTGGAGCAGGCCAAGGCGCGGTTTCTGGGCAAAAGCGGGCAGATTACCGAACGCCTGAAAGGGCTGGCGAAGCTCGCGCAGGAAGAAAAGAAAAGCGCTGGCGCGGCCATCAATCGCGCCAAGGCGCTGGTGGAAGCGGCGCTCACGGAGCGGCGCGAGGCAATCCGGGAGGCCGAACTTGCGGCGCGTCTGGCCGAAGAGGCGCTGGACGTCACCCTGCCTGGGCGCGGTGAAGCCCAGGGCGGCCTGCATCCGGTGACGCGCACGCTGGAGCGCATTGAAAGCCTGTTCCGCTCCATCGGCTTCACCGTGGCCGACGGCCCGGAAATCGAGACCGATTTTTACAATTTCACCGCCCTGAACACGCCCGAAGACCATCCGGCGCGTTCCATGCACGACACGTTTTATCTGCTCGACGAACAGGGGCAGGTGGCGGAAAACGTATTGCTCCGTACCCACACCAGCCCGATTCAGGCGCGGTTCATGAAAGCGCATGTGGAACGCTACCGGCATCTGGATGTCCTGCCGGAAATCCGCATCATCGCGCCGGGACGGGTGTATCGCGTCGATTCCGACGCCACGCATTCGCCGATGTTTCATCAGGTGGAAGGGTTGTGGGTGGGCGAGGACGTTTCCTTTGCCGACCTGAAGGGCGTGATCGCCGATTTTCTGAAATGCTTTTTCGAGTCGGACGATCTGGAAGTGCGCTTTCGCCCGTCCTTTTTCCCCTTTACCGAGCCTTCCGCCGAAATCGACGTCGCCTTCATGAGCGGCACCCTGAAAGGCCGCTGGCTGGAAATCGCCGGTTGCGGCATGGTGCATCCCAATGTGCTGACCCACGCCGGCATTGACCCGGAACGCTATACCGGCTTCGCCTTCGGCTTCGGCCCCGACCGCCTGACCATGCTGCGCTACGGCGTCAATGACCTGCGCCTCTTCTTTGAAGGCGACCTGCGCTTTTTGCGGCAGTTTGTTTGAGACTTTTGACGCGATGACGTCCCTTGTTGTTCTGTCGAAAAGGTAAAAATCGACGGCCAGGGCACGGTACGCCGTGCCCCGACACCTTGACGATGCGGGCGTTGCCTGATTGTAGTGACTGACTTTATTGAAGCGAGACGCGCATGAAATTTTCCGAATCCTGGTTGAGAACCTTCGTCAATCCCGCCCTGTCCAGTGGCGAACTCTCGCATCTGCTGACGATGGCCGGTCTGGAAGTGGAGGCGCAAGACCCCGTCGCGCCCGCCTTTGATGGGGTCGTGGTCGCCAAAGTGCTGTCCGTCACCAAACACCCGGATGCCGACCGGCTCAATGTCTGTCAGGTGGAGGTGGGAAATGCGGGCGATGGCGCGCTCCGGCAGATTGTTTGCGGCGCGCCCAATGTGGCGGCGGGGCTGATCGTGCCCTGCGCCCTGCCGGGGGCGACGCTGCCGGGGGGATTCAAGATCAGGCTCGCCAAAGTGCGCGGCGTGGAATCCGCCGGAATGCTCTGTTCGGCAAAGGAACTGGGGATTGCCGAGGAAGCCGACGGCCTTCTGGTGTTGTCTGCCGATGCGCCGGTGGGCGAGAACCTCCGGCACGCCCTTGATCTGGACGATCAGCTCTTCACGCTGAAACTCACCCCCAACCGCGCCGATTGCCTGTCGCTGACCGGCATCGCCCGCGAAGTGGCGGCGCTCACCGGCAGTCCGGCGCGTTTTCCGGCCATTGCCCCGGCTCCGGTCAACAGCGCCGCCAGCCGCTTTGTGGCGCTGGACGCGCCTGCCGCCTGCCCGCGTTATTGCGGTCGGGTGATCGAAGGGGTCAATGCCCGTGCGGCGACGCCGCAATGGCTGCGTCAGCGGCTGGAACGCAGCGGCCTGCGCAGCATTTCGGCGCTGGTAGACGTCACCAACTACGTGCTGCTGGAACTGGGGCAACCCCTGCACGCCTTTGACAACGCCAAACTCTCCCCTTCCAGCCCCATTCGCGCCCGTCTGGCCAAACCCGGCGAGACCCTGACCCTCCTCAACGAACAGACGGTGGAACTGGCCGCTGATGTGCTGGTCATCGCCGATGACAGGGCGGCGCTGGCGATGGCGGGCATCATGGGCGGCGCGGCGAGCGGCGTCACGCTCGACAGCACCGAAATCTTTCTGGAATCCGCCTTCTTCGCGCCCAAAACGATTGCCGGACGGGCGCGGCGCTACAATTTTTCCAGCGATGCCTCGCATCGTTACGAGCGCGGCGTCGATTTTGCCAACTGCCTGAACGCGCTGGAACGGGCTACCACCCTGATTCTGGAAATTTGCGGCGGCGCGGCAGGGCCGGTGACGGAATCCGTTGCCGAACTGCCCGCGCGTCCGCCGGTGCGCCTGCGCGTCGCCCGGACGCAAAAAGTGCTTGGCGTGCCCTTGACGGCTCCCCAGATTGCCGACCTCCTGCGCCGCCTCGCCCTGCCGTTTGTCGAGGAGGACACGGCGTTTTGGGTGACGCCGCCCAGTTACCGGTTTGACCTTGAAATCGAGGCCGATCTGATCGAAGAAGTGGCGCGCCTGCACGGCTACGACCAGATTCCCGCCGCAGCGGTGGAAGGCCGCCTGACCCTGCTGACGCAGGGCGAAGACCAGCGCCCCCTCTGCAAAGTGCGTCAGCAGATGGCGGATCGGGGGTTTCAGGAAGTCATCAACTTCGCCTTTGTGCCGGAAGCGTGGGAGACCGATTTTGCCGCCAACCACGCCCCCATCCGGCTTGCCAACCCCATCGCCAGCCAGTTGGCGGTGATGCGCTCCGGCCTGATCGGCGGTCTGGTGGAGGCGATTGCCACCAATCTGAAGCGCCAGCAGTCACGGGTGCGCCTCTTCGAGCAGGGGCGCTGTTTTTTGCGCGAAAAGACGCCGGGGAACGCCAGTTTGACGGCGGGCTACCAGCAACCCGTGCGTCTGGCCGCGCTGGCCTATGGCGCGGCAGACCCCGAAGGCTGGGGGCATGACGGCAGAAAGGTGGATTTCTTCGACCTGAAAGGCGATCTGGAAGCCCTGCTCGCGCCCGCCGAACTGACCTTTGCCCGCGTCCATCATCCGGCGCTGCACCCCGGACGCGCCGCCAGCGTCCATCTGGCCGGAAAGGGCATCGGCGTGATCGGCGAACTGCATCCGCAATGGGCGCAAAAATACGATCTGCCCGCCCCCCCTGTGCTGTTCGAGATCACGCTGGAAGCCGCCGCGCAAAGCCGCCTGCCCGCCTACACGGAGGTCTCGCGCTTTCAAAGCGCCATCCGCGACCGGGCGTTTGTGGTGGATCGTGAACTCCCCTTGCAGACGGTGCTGGCGGCGATGAAAAAGTGCGCCCCGGCGCGGGTGTCGAGCATCGAGTTGTTCGATTTGTATCAGGGAAAAGGCGTCCCCGCCGGGAAAAAAAGCCTTGCGTTTCGTATAGTTATGCAAGATACTGAACGTACTTTGCTAGATGTGGAGATTGATGCCATTGTGGCGGAAATCACCGCCTATCTGGAACAAACCCTTGCCGCCCAGTTGCGAGCCTGACCCCAAAATTTGACGATGATCACTCTCACCAAAGCCGAACTGGCGGATCTCCTGTTTGAGCAGGTTGGCCTGAACAAGCGTGAAGCCAAGGATATGGTGGAGGCGTTTTTTGAGGAAATCCGCAACGCCCTTGAACGGGGCGAGGACGTCAAGCTTTCCGGCTTCGGCAATTTTCAGTTGCGCGACAAGCCGCAGCGCCCAGGGCGCAATCCCAAGACGGGGGAAGAAATCCCGATTACCGCCCGTCGCGTCGTGACCTTTCATGCCAGTCCCAAGCTGAAGACCGAGGTGGAATCTGCTTTCCATGGAACCCCTGCCTGAAATCACGGGCGAGGACAGCCTCCCGCCCATCCCGGCCAAACGCTATTTCACCATTGGTGAAGTGAGCGAGCTGTGCGGCGTGAAGCCGCATGTGCTGCGCTACTGGGAGCACGAATTCACCCAGTTGAAGCCCATCAAGCGCCGGGGCAACCGCCGCTACTACCAGCACCACGAAGTGCTGCTGGTGCGCCGCATCCGCGAACTGCTCTACCGCGAGGGGTTTACCATCAGCGGCGCACGCAACCATCTGGAAAAAAATCAACTGGACGCGCTGGAAGCCGCAGAAAACGGTACCCTCACCAACCCCCAGATTCGGGCAGAGCTTGCCGAGATTCTGGAGTTGTTGAAGTAGGGCGTTGTTGCGGGGGCAGAGACATGCGGCAGGAATTTTCATGCTGAAAAGCCGGACAGAGATGACCGATACAGAAGCGGGGAAGTCATGATTTTTATTGAATTTCTTTGTCTGGCTTTATTTCCTTGCTCCTCCTTGCATGTTCGCGCTACGCCTGCTTCATCGCGCTCTGTGAGCGCTTCAGGACAGGCCACGAGCCGTTTCTGGATGGTCGGGTTTATCGCGTTGCTGGTCTGCTTGCCCGTTTCTGCATTTGCCATCAATTTTCGAGAGGTTGTTTGGGAAAAAATTCCTGATGGCGCGCTGGCTCATGCCCGTCGGGAAGCGGACGAATTCGCCCAGTTCTTCGGAGCGGATGCAGATACCCAGACAGCACGGGAAAGAACCGCGCTGGCGATGCTGATGACCGGATTGTTTTCGGAAATGGATGAGCATTTCGCAGAATACTTGGGGTGTCCAGCGCCAAATATTCGCACGCTCGCACAATTTGAAGAAATTGACCGCCGGTTTGGTCAGGATGAATCCCCTGTAATTCGGGCTGTGGTGGCCGAGGCGTTGACGCATCA
>JAITNI010000186.1 GCA_031290535.1 Zoogloeaceae bacterium | reverse complement strand
CAATCTCCCCGGACTGCCCGGCGACCACCAGCGGGGTACGCACGGCGGGGGAAATGCCCATTTCGCCGCGCAGGTTGCGGCAGGCGGAAACGCAGGTTTTGAGTTGCTCCATTTGCGCTTCGGCGGCGGGGTCGATTTGGGTTGAATCGGCTTGCGGCCAGGGCGCGTGTTGAATGGAAGCGTGGTTTTTGCGTCCGACCAGCGGGGCGACGGTTTGCCACAATTCTTCGGTGATGAAGGGAATAATCGGGTGCGCCAGCCGCAGCAGGGTTTCCAGCGTTGCGGTCAGGGTGCGGCGGGCGGCGAGCGCCGTATTGGCGTCGCCCGCCATTTCCACTTTGGCGATTTCCAGATACCAGTCGCAGAATTCATCCCAGATGAAATGGTAAAGCGCCAGCGCGAGCAGGTCGAAACGGTATTCGGCGAAATGGCGCTCTGTTTCCGCCGCCAGTTTTTGCAGGCGGCTGACAATCCAGCGGTCGGCAAAAGAAAGGCTGGCCTCGCCGGACAATAAATCATGGCCTTCCACATTCATCAGCACAAAGCGGGTGGCATTCCACAGTTTATTGCAGAAATTGCGATAACCCTCGCAACGGCTGAGGTCAAACTTGATGTCGCGTCCCGGCGAGGCGAGCGCGGCGAAGGTGAAACGCAGCGCGTCGGTGCCGAAAGCGGGGATGCCTTCCGGGAATTCCTTGCGGGTGCGCTTTTCGATTTTGAGCGCGTCCTTGGGATTCATCAGGCCGGTGGTGCGCTTTTTCACCAGATCGTCAATGCCGATGCCGTCAATCAGGTCGATGGGGTCGAACACGTTGCCCTTGGATTTGCTCATTTTTTGGCCTTCCGCGTCGCGGATGAGACCGTGCACGTAAACGTGTTTGAAAGGAATTTTGCCGGTGATGTGTTTGGTCATCATCACCATGCGTGCCACCCAGAAAAAGATGATGTCAAAGCCGGTGACGAGCACGGAAGAGGGCAGATACAAATCCAGCGCCGGATTGGAGTGTTGCGGGTAATCGGGCGTCCAGTCGAGGGTGGAAAACGGCCACAGGGCGGAGGAATACCAGGTGTCGAGCACGTCTTCATCGCGCTGCAATGCGCCGGTATAACCGGTGGCTTCGGCCTTGGCACGGGCTTCTTCTGCATTATGGGCGACAAAAATCTCGCCGTTTTCGCCATACCAGGCCGGAATCTGGTGTCCCCACCACAATTGGCGCGAAATACACCAGTCCTGAATGTTATTCAGCCACTGGTTATAGGTATTCACCCAGTTTTCCGGGTAGAAACGGATTTCGCCATTGGCGACGACTTCCAGCGCCTTTTCAGTGATTGACTTGCCATCCGCGCCGGGTTTGGACATGGCGACAAACCACTGGTCGGTGAGCATCGGCTCCAGCGCCACGCCGGTACGGTCGCCACGCGGCACTTTCAGTTTGTGCTTTTCGGTTTTTTCCAAAAGACCGAGCGCGTCCAGATCGGCGACGATGGTTTTACGCGCCGCAAAACGATCCAGCCCCCGGTATTCTTCCGGGGCGACGTCGTTGATGGCGGCGTCCAGCGTCAGAATGGAAATCATCGGCAATTGATGACGCAGCCCTACGGCATAGTCATTGAAATCGTGCGCCGGGGTGACTTTCACCACGCCGGTGCCGAATTCGCGGTCGACATATTCGTCGGCAATCACCGGAATTTCCCGTTCGGTGAGCGGCAGTTGCACCGTCTTGCCAATCAGGTGTTTGTAACGTTCATCTTCGGGATGCACCATCACCGCCGTATCGCCCAACATGGTTTCGGGGCGGGTGGTGGCGACGGTCAAATGGCCGCTGCCATCGGCCAGCGGATAGCGGATATGCCACAAAAAGCCGTCTTCTTCCTCGTTTTCCACTTCCAGATCGGAAACGGCGGTTTTGAGTTTCGGATCCCAATTGACCAGACGTTTGCCGCGATAGATCAGCCCTTCGTTATAGAGGCGGACAAAGGTTTCGGTGACGATTTTGTTCAGCCCCTCGTCCATGGTGAAGCGTTCGCGTGTCCAGTCCGGGCTGCTGCCCAAGCGCCGCATCTGGCGGGTGATCGCGCCGCCGGAATATTTTTTCCACTCCCAGACTTTTTCCAGAAACTTGTCCCGCCCAAGGTCATGACGGGAAATGCCCTGCGCATCAAGCTGGCGTTCGACCACGATCTGCGTGGCGATTCCCGCATGATCGGTGCCCGGCTGCCACAGGGTGTTGTCGCCGCGCATCCGGTGGTAGCGGGTCAGCGCATCCATCAGGGTCTGGTTGAAACCGTGCCCCATGTGCAGCGTGCCGGTGACGTTCGGCGGCGGCAGCAAAATGCAGAACGAATTTTCGGCGGGCTTGGCGGTGTCCAGGCCGACGGCGAAATCGTTCCGGTTTTCCCATTCGGCGTAAAGACGGGATTCGATTTCGGCAGGTTCAAAACTTTTGGCGAGTTCCATGGGATTTGGGCATTTGAGTAAAACGATGAATTATAGCCGATGGGGCAGGGGAGCCGAGTGTTGCGCCGATGCGAACGGCAGATTTTGGAGGAGAATCGCATGTGTCGATGCCTTTGCCGCCCGTTCGCCCTGAAGCTCTGTCGAAGGGCAGGGTTTGATGGTTCGACAGGGCTTCACCATGCGCGGAAGGGCTTCACCATGAACGGAAAATGATGGGAACGGCGATATCTTTCCGTTCAGGCAAGTGTTCGGGCAAAACCGGTTTGACATTGAGCCGGGAACGTTGGCGTCTTGCCCACCCGCCTGCATAAATGCCGACGAGATGCTCGCGTTCCCGGAAGGGATCAGGGCTTTCAAGTGCGTTTTTTATATGAAAATGCCTCAGGTTGTTATATTGGCGGTCTATGTATATGAAAATATAATTGTTACGAAAACGCCACGAGAACGTACAATCCTCTCACTTGTCACTTGCGTACAATTCCTTTGCCTGCTCCTTTTGTGGGCGCATGGTGGATGGATTGACGCACACGGGCAGGCAAAATTCCGTTTTTCTGTTTACTTTTTTAGGAGTTTGTGTATGAGCATTATCAATCGGGAGCTTATCGCTTCCTCCACACAGTCCGCCTTCGACGCTCTGGCGCAGCTTTCCCAGATTGTGCTGGAATCGACGGAACAGGCGACTCAACTCAGCCTGAAGACCAGCCGCGCCCTGCTGGACAAAAGCGTGGCGTCCGGGCAGTCCATTCTTGGCGTGCGCAATGCTCAGGATTTGGGCGCCTTGTCGACGTCGCTGGCTCAACCGCTGCTGGCGCAAACGCTGGATTATTCCCGTGGCCTGTTTGAAATTACCAACAAGACCCAGGCTTCCCTCGGCAAACTGCTGGAAAGCCGTTACGCCACTTTTCGCCAATCGTTTGACACCCTGGTCGACCAGGCCGCCAAGCGTTCTCCGACGGGTTCCGAAGCGGGTTTTGCGGTGGTCAAGTCTGTCCTGTCCGCAACCAATACGGCGGTTGACGCTGCGTTCGAGCGTTTGAGCCAGGCCAGCAAACAGGCCAACGCGCTGGCAGAAGCCGGGGTGACGCGCCTTTCCGAAGCGGTGATTTCCTCCAACAAGGCCGCTTCCTCCGCTTCTGAGAGCAAGCGCAAAGCGGCCTGAAGGGGTGTGTCTAACGTCTGAAATTTTCTGAATTCGGCATTCAGGCCGCGATGCCCTGATGCCGACGTTGCCAGAAAAGTCCGTTGCCCTGGTCGGGGCGGCGGTCTTTTTTTTGCCTGAATTTTAGCCTGCTGTGGCAGGCTGCCAAAATGCTATAACCTAATAAAAACAAGATCGTTCCATTTTTGGGGCGGATTTTGTAAATTGGGGAATCTGTAATTTTTGGATAGAAAATCATGGCCTTGAACACGATTCGTCGCGGTCTCCTTGTCGCTGCTCTTGGGGTGGCGTTTGGCGGCATTAGCGGCAGCGCACTGGCGCTTCAAATCGTCAAGTCTCATGGCTATATTCCGCACATCAAAAGCCGTGGGCAGGAGGCGAAGGAGAAGAAACACAACCCTGTCAAAAAACCCAGA
>JAITNI010000137.1 GCA_031290535.1 Zoogloeaceae bacterium | reverse complement strand
CGACGTGAAAAGATAACTGCTCATGAAAAAACTCCTTGGGGTCTGGTTGATCCGGCGTTACCGGCTCTGACCCAGGAGCGGCGACGCTTTAGCAGTATTTTTGATTCGCCCTGCAAGTTGTCTCTCTTAACTCGGCGAAGGCACTATCTTAATGATTTTTGGGCAGGATGCAAGCCCTCGCAAGAATCCTTGCGGAGGGCCGCTGGCCCTCCGGGTCAGCGGCGGGGTTTGAAGCGCAGAATCTCCCGCCCGTCGGCGGTGATTCGGGGGGCGGGTTTCCAGGCGTGGCCGTAGAGGATTTCCAGCGTGGCGGGGAGTTTCTCCTGTTGGCGCAGGGTTTCGTAGTGCTGTTCCAGATTCTGACGCAGGGTCTTGCCCGCCAGTCCCCGGCGTCTGTCCTGCATGGCGCAGGTTGCGCCGGTTTCGCGCAGGTCGGCGAGCAGTTTGTCCAGCGTGGGGTAGGTCAGGGTGAGGATTTCCATGTCCATCACCGGGTCGGCAAAACCGGCTTCCAGCAGCAGATCGCCCAGATCATGCAGGTCGGCAAAGCGCTGCGTGTGTGCAAAACCGTCCCGCGCAAAACCGCCGCGCAATTCCTTGAGCGTATCCGGCCCCAGGGCGGAGAACATCAGGAGACCGCCCGTCTTGAGGCAGCGCAGGCTTTCCCGAAAAAAAGCCAGCGGGTCGGCAAGCCAGGGGAGAAGGAGATTGCTCCAGAGGAGATCGGCGCTCTGGGCGCAAAGCGGCAGGCGGCAGGCGTCAGCGGCGAGAAATTGCGGCATATTGGTGGTCTTTGCGGCTTCGGGCAGCCAGTGCCGCCAGCCAGCAGGCGATATTTGGCGCGGCAGCATGGCCGGTTCCCCATCTACCCCCAGACAGCGCGCTTTGGGGTAGCGGCCTTGCAAACCGGGGAGGGAAAGGCCGGGGCCGCAGCCCAAATCCACAATCCATTCGGGCGTCAGGCGCACATAGTTGAGGCGTTCCTGCATCCGGGCATCCACTTCGCGGGCGACAAAATCCGCCGCGCCATACGTGGCGGCGACGCGCCGAAAATTGCGCCGCACCGCCGCCCGGTCAATCAGGCGCGCGCCTTGCGGGGTCATGTTGTCTGGCGTTTCCGGGCAAGCCAATCAGACCGCCGTGAGACCCAGACGCTCAAACAGAGCGTCGTCCTGCGCGAAATCGGCGTTGCCGGTGGTCAGCAGATGGTCGCCATAGAACATGGAATTGGCTCCGGCCAAAAAGCACAGCGCCTGCAATTCGTCGCTCATTTCGCGGCGTCCGGCGGAAAGGCGCACCCAGGAAGTCGGCATGGTGATGCGGGCGGCGGCAATCGTGCGGACAAATTCAAAGGGGTCAAGCGGCGGCGCATCGCCCAGCGGCGTACCGGGCACGGGCACCAGATTGTTGATGGGCACGGATTCGGGCGGCACGGGCAGGTTGGCGAGCTGCACCAGCATGGCGGCCCGGTTCCGGCGCGATTCGCCCATGCCGATGATGCCGCCGGAACAGAGGTTCAGCCCCGCGTCACGCGCCTGCGCCAGAGTTTCCAGACGCTCGTCGTGGGTGTGGCTCTTGATGACCTGGCCGTAGAATTCCTTGTCCGTATCCAGATTGTGATTGTAGTAATCCAGCCCGGCTTCCTTCAGTTGTTCGGCCTGCCCCTCCTTCAACATGCCGAGCGTGACGCAGGTCTGCATCCCCAGCGCCTTCACCTCGCGCACCATTTCCAGCACTTTTTCGAGATCGTTTTCCTTCGGGCTGCGCCAGGCCGCGCCCATGCAAAACCGCGACGCGCCCTTGGCCTTGGCGGCCTCTGCGGCGGCGACCACTTCATCGACCGGCAACAGGCGTTCGCGTTCCAGATCGGTATTGAAACGGGCCGACTGCGAACAATAGCCGCAATCCTCCGAGCAACCGCCGGTCTTGATGGACAACAACGTCGAGCGCTGGATGGCGTTGGCGTCAAAATGCTGACGATGCGTCTTCTGGGCGCGCCAGAGCAAATCCATGTACGGCAGATCGTACAGGGCCAGCACTTCTTCGACCGTCCAGAGGTGGCGGGCAGGGGCGGAAAACAAATCCGGGGTATGGGCCACGGAAGCCAAAGCGGCAGCTTGCATAACGAAGTCCTACAAAAATGATGGGCGGCAAAAGTGTACAATCGGGCGTATGGTTCAGGCATTTTTGACCGCCTCAAGAGCGGTCACGCCCGTCCCGCGAACCCTGTATGATTAGCCATGCGGAAAGGAAAGTCAATTTTGTTGCGTGCGAAAATCCCCCGGCAAATGCGGGAATGGGCGCTCAAATGGGCGCAGGAAAGGGCACGCGCCTGGGGCAACGCCCTGCTGCCGCCGGTTTGCCTTCTATGCGGCGCATCCGGTGGCCATCAACCGCTCTGCCCCGCCTGCCAGAATGACCTGCCCGCGCTGTCCGCGCCCTGCTGCCCCATTTGTCTGGAAGCCACGCCCTATGGTGAACGCTGCGGCGCTTGCCTCGTCCATCCGCCCCATTTTGACCGGGTGTTTGCCCTGTACCACTATGTGTTCCCCGTCGACCGCCTGATCCACGAACTCAAATACAGCGCCCAGTTTGCGCTTGCCCGCCGCTGGCGACAGGAACTGGCGACCCGTCTGGTCACGCAGCCGCACCGCGCCGACCGCATCCTTCCCCTGCCGCTGCATGACGAACGCCTTGCCGAACGCGGCTACAATCAGGCGCAGGAAATCGCCCGTGCGCTGTCCCGCGCCACGGGCATCGCGCTGGATACCCAAAGTCTCTCCAAATGCCGCGCCACCCGGCCACAATCGGAATCCAGCCTCAAGGAACGCCGCCGCAACCTCAAAAACGCCTTCGCCTGCCAGACCGATTTGAGCGGTCAACGCCTGCTGCTGGTCGATGACGTGCTCACCACCGGTACAACCCTGAACGAAGCCGCCCGGGTGTTGAAACTGCACGGCGCGGAGGAAGTCACCGCGCTGGTGGTGGCGCGGACGCCAAAACATCATTGACACGCTTTTTCAACAATGTGGCGCTTTTCGCCTTATCATGCACATTCCATTCATTTATTTTCCGCAAGGAGACTCATCATGAGCACCGTTAATGACGGCGTGCTTGACAGGGCGTTTCGTCAGGCGCGCACCTTCAACCGTTTTTTAGCCAACAAGCCGGTGAGCGACGCCACGCTCCAGGAACTGTACGACCTGCTGAAATGGGGGCCGACCGCCGTCAATTGCCAGCCGGGGCGTTATCTGTTCATCAAGAGTCAGGAAGCCAGGGCGCGTCTCCTGCCTGCCGTTGCCCAGGGAAATCAGGAAAAAGTAAACTCCGCGCCGGTCACGGCGATTGTCGCCATTGACCCGCGTTTTTACGAGCAGCTTCCCCTCCTGATTCCGGTCATGCCGACGGCGCGTGAGATGTTTTCGGGCAACGCGACGGCGGCGAACGACACCGCGCAATTGAGCGGAGCGCTTCAGGCGGGCTACCTGATTCTCGCCGCCCGCCTTCTGGGTCTGGACTGCGGCCCCATGACCGGTTTTGAAGCCGACAAGGTTAACGCGGAATTTTTTGCCAAAAGCGGCTGGCGGGCCATGCTGCTCGTCAATCTGGGTTACGGCGACCCGGCAGGCGTCTACCCGCGCAACCCGCGCCTGGAATTCGACGCGGCGGCGCGGATTCTTTAAGCACAGGATTCAGGCATTACCATGCCTGATGCCTGAATCCTGATTCGGCCCCTACTTTTTTTCCACCCATTTCAAAAGTCCCGCCCACTGTTCCACGTCGCGCCGGTTTTTGGCGTGGGGCGGGTCAAAGATGGTTTGGCCAGCGGCAGCGACGTTGACGTAGTTTTGCGTGCTTCGCAAACTCGCCAGCAGGGGAATGTTGAAATGGCGCAGAAATTCGTCCAGCATTCCGGCGGCGCGGGTGCGCGGGTCAATCCGCATGGCGACAATGCCAATCTGGGCGGTGCGGTTGCCCAGGTCTTTTCTCAGGGTGTTCAAAAAATCTTCGGTGGCCGCCATGTCGAAAATGGACGGCACCACGGGAATCAGCACCCGGTCGACAGCCCGCATGTAGTCGTCGAGCTTGTAGCCCTGAAAGCCTGCCGGAGCGTCGAGCACCACCCAGTCGGGTTCCTTGGGCAGGTTGATGAGCATCTGGTTGCCCGCGTAATAGCCGGTAATGGACGCCTGTTCCGGTTCGCGGAACGAAATCCAGCGCAACGAGGATTGCTGGCGATCCAGATCGCACAGGCTGACATCCAGCTTTTTGTTGGCGAAATAGCCCGCCAGATTGGTCGCCAGAGTCGTCTTGCCGACCCCGCCCTTGGGATTTGCCACCATGACTGCACGCATCGACCTTCTCCCTTTCCGTTATCCATCCATTGAAAACCGCTCGATTATACGCTGACGGCATGATGCCGTGAAAGTTTCCGTCCCTTGCCGTCCTTTTCGACGCCGATCACCCGGTGATGACTTCCTCCCCGCCCAGATAGGGTCGCAGCGCGGTGGGGATGCTGATGCTGCCGTCGGCGTTCTGGTAATTTTCGAGAATCGCCACCAGCGTGCGCCCCACGGCCAGCGCCGAGCCGTTCAGGGTGTGCAAGAGTTCCGGCTTGCCCTTCTCGCCCCGGAACCGCGCCTGCATCCGCCGCGCCTGAAACGCCTCGAAATTGGAGCAGGAGGAAATCTCCCGATAGGTGTTTTGCGCCGGTAGCCAGACTTCCAGATCGTAGGTTTT
>JAITNI010000258.1 GCA_031290535.1 Zoogloeaceae bacterium | reverse complement strand
GGCGCTGGCGCTGCTTGTTCTGGCGGCTCACTGGAGGAATCGCTGATGGACTTTGAATGGTCGAGATTATGGATACAGCTCATTCCACTGGCCGCAAACGGCGCAACGTGGGCATGGCTCTACATCGAGAAGCGCAACGACAAGACCAACGAGCGCATTGATGAACTGACCAACCGGCACGAGGAGCTGGACAAATCCCTGCGCGAGATGAAGGGCAACCACCTGCGCAGCGACGATCTGCAAAAGCTCTATGACCGGCTGAACGGCATGGATTCCCGGCTTTCCAGCCTGTGCGGGGAATTTCGCCAGCAAAGCAACAACCTGAATCTGATTCTCAACAAGATCGCTGAAAAGGGACTGAAATGAGCCTTGACCCGAATGCCGACCTGCAAAAATCGCCGCGTCGTTTTTCTTTCCTGCAAGCCTTGCGCCTGCGGCCTCAACACACGGCGACACCCGCCAGCCTGCTGCATGAACTGGAAAACTGCGGCTATCCGCTGACGCTCACCCGCCTGATGGGCGACGTGGCGTTTTTGACCAGCCTTGGCCTGATTGTCGCGCCCGACGCGGGGTTTTTGAGCCTGACGGATGAAGGGTTGGGCGTTGCCAAGGGCATTGTCAACATCCCCGGCATTGGCTCGCCCGCCCTGGGGGAAAAAGGATGAAGCGGAGCCTCGTCCATACCCTGCCGCCGGAAGTCATTGAAGCCCTGAACGCGCTGCTGATTCAGAAGAGTTTTACGGACTACAGCGGGATTGTCGAGTGGCTGGCCGAACGGGGGTTTGTGATTTCCCGCTCGTCGGTGTATCGGCACGGCAAAGAACTGGAGGCAGAATTTGAGGAAGCGATGGCCGACGCCCGCCGTTCCCGCGCCCTTGCCCGCGCCGCGCGGGAAGCGGGCGGCGAGGAAGACGGCGCGTTGCTCGCCGCCGCCTCCGAGATCATGCAGGACAATCTGTTGCGCGTGTCCCTGAAACTCAAGGACGGCGACGACCCTGCCGAGACCGCCAAGACCCTCGCCACCCTTTCCCGCGCCTTCGCCGATGTCGGGCGCTTTGATATTGCCCGCCAAAAATGGCAGCAGGAAACCAGAACCAAGATCGAGGCGCTGGAAAAACAGAGCGGCAAAGGCGGCACGACGCTGGACGCAAAAACCTTGCAGGCGGTGAAAGAGGCGCTGTATGGGTGAGAATCGTAAAGAGTGGAGAGGAGTGAGAAGCGAGAGAGAAGCACACTCTTTCCTCACTTCTTTTTCCTCATTCCTCGAAAGGAGTGAGAAGTGAGCACGGATTCCTCCATCCTCTACCCCTACCAAAAGCGCTATCTGCAAGACGCCTCCCGCTTCAAGGCGGGGATGATGGCGCGGCAGATTGGCAAGACTTTTACCACGACCCTTGAGGCCGTGATTGACGTGCTGGAAGCCGAAGCCGCTGGCCGCATCGCCAAATGGACAATCCTTTCCGTTTCCCGCGACCGGGCACTGGACGCGATGGATTCCGGCGTCAAGGTGCATTTACGCGCCTTCGCCCAGGCATTTGAGGCATTGGACGTGCCCTTTGCCGCCGATGAACTTGCCCACGTCGTCAAACTGCCGGGGGGGAGTTATATCCGCGCCATTGCCTCCAAACCTTCCACGGCGCGGGGGATGTCGGATAACCTGATTCTCGATGAGTTCGCCCACCATCAGGACAACCGCGCCATCTGGACGGCGCTGTTTCCCGTCATCTCCAAACCGAACCTGAAGCTCAGGGTGATCTCCACCCCCAACGGGCGCGGCGACAAGTTTTACGAGCTGATGACCGCGCCGGATTCCCTTTTTTCGCGGCACGTGGTGACGATTGCCGACGCGGTGGCCGACGGCCTGCCGCGCAATATCGAAGAGCTGAGGCGCGGCATTGCCGACCCGGTGGCCTGGGCGCAGGAGTTTGAATGCCAGTTTATCGATTCCGCCTCCGCCTGGCTGCCGTTTGAACTGATTGATGGATGTGAGGCCGAAGACCTGCCGGATGACCTCCCCGCCGCCGCGCCGGTATTTGTCGGCGTCGACTTTGCCGCCCGTGGCGACCTGACCGTAATCGCGGTTCTGAAGCGCGTCGGGGATGTGCTCTGGCTGGTGGATTTGGTCGAGATGCGGGAGGCCAAATTTTCCGAACAACTGGCGGCGCTGGCGCAGGTTTTCAACACCCATCGCGTCATGGCCGCCGCCCTTGACCAGACCGGCATGGGCGAAATGCCGGTGCAGGAAGCCCAGCGGGCGCACGGGCAAAGCCGGGTGCATGGGGTGTTGTTTTCCGCCGCCGCGAAGATGGAAATGGCAACGGCGTTAAAAGAGGCGATGGAAGATCGGCGGCTCCGCCTGCCTGCCGGAAATCCGGCGCTACGCTCCGACCTTCACGCCGTGCGCCGGGTGGCCGGTCCGACTGGCATTCCCCGGCTGGTCGCCGAACGCGACGAAAACGGCCACGCCGACCGTTTCTGGGCGCTGGCGCTGGCCGTCACGGCGGCGCGGACAGGCGGCGAGAGCCACTACGCCTATCAGTCCGTTCCCCTTCGCGCTGGCGGCAGGTTTGGCCGGGGAGCATGGTGATGCGTGACATCCGCCCATTTCCCGAATCAATACCGGACATTATCAAACTCTTGAGCGGCTTCAACGCATGGCGGCGCTACAACGGCGACCCGGAAG
>JAITNI010000118.1 GCA_031290535.1 Zoogloeaceae bacterium | reverse complement strand
ATCACATCGGCCTGGAGCACCGGAAAATTGGCGCCAATCAAATCCACCACCTGCGCGTCAAAAAGGGGATAACGGCTCATCAGGGCAATGCCAAAAGGATCCTCCTGAAGCTGGGCGACGCGGTAGGGGAATTCCGTCGCCAGCGCTGCCATGCTCGCCTCGAAATCCGGCGCAGCTTCCAGCACCAGCACCACATCCACTTCCTGTCGGTGCGCGATGAGCCATTGCGTCAGGGGGGCGCTTTGTCCGGCGGCGTTGAATTGCAGAACGTGGAGCCGGGTCGCCTGTTCGTGTTCGTAGGCAGGGGCGGAAAGCCAGAACGGCAGCACCGTCCAGCCCGCCAGCACCGTCGCCAACAGCGCCGCCCAGCGCCAATGTCCCGCCCGGCTCCAGAACAGGAGCGCCGTCAGAACAACGCTGACAAGGAGGTACTGGAAGAAAAAATGGGCAAACAGTTCCGGGAACCAGTGCCAGCTTCCCGTCCAGCCCAATAGCGCCAGGGCGGCCACAAAACAGAAGCGATGGCGGGCGTAGCGGGCCACGCGAAACTGGCGGCGGGCAAGCGCTTCTTCGGGAAGTTCGGGGTCTTGTGTTGGGGTCATCTCAGGGTTTCTGCAAATTTTTACAGCGCGCGCTCATTGAGGAACGGGAAGGTGATCGCTTTCTCAAAAATAATCCCGCACTCCCTCAGCGGGAAAGCGCCTGCTGGAGCCGTTTGATTCTTTACGGGAATGGCTCTATGAACGGATTGGGCCATAAAAAAATGGAACGCCTGTCATCAACAGGCGTTCCATTTTACAGAGATTGCGGTCGGCTGGCTTTTTTAAGCGGCGGCGACGTTCTTTCTGACCAGTTTTTCCTTGATCCGCGCCGACTTGCCGGAGCGTTCGCGCAGGTAGTAGAGTTTGGCGCGCCGCACATCGCCGCGCCGCTTTACTTCAATGCTGGCGACCAGCGGCGAATCGGTCTGGAACGTCCGTTCGACGCCTTCGCCGGAGGAAATTTTCCGCACGGTAAACGCGGAGTTCAGACCCCGGTTGCGTTTGCCGATGACCACGCCTTCATAGGCTTGCAGCCGTTCCCGGTTGCCTTCCTTGACCTTCACCTGCACGACAATGGTGTCGCCCGGCGCAAATTCGGGAATGGTCTTGCCCAGACGGGCGATTTCTTCCTGTTCCAGTTGTTGAATCAGGTTCATGTGAGTTTCCTTTTCAAGTGGTTTAATGCTCACCGCATTGCTCGTCCGCTTCTTCCGCGAGGATTTCGGCGAGGAGTTGCGTTTCTTCCGCGCTCAGGGCGCGTTGCGTCAGGAGTTCCGGCCTGCGCTTCCGGGTTCGCGCCAGCGACATTTTGAGCCGCCAGCGCCGAATTCTTGCATGGTTGCCGGAAAGCAACACCTCCGGCGTTTCCAGCCCCTGATACACCTCGGGCCGGGTATAGTGCGGGCAATCCAGCAAACCCGTTACAAATGAATCTTCCACGGCGGAAGCCGCGTCGCCCAACGCGCCGGGCAACTGGCGAATCAGCGCGTCCAGAAGCGCCATCGCTGGCAACTCGCCGCCGGAGAGGACAAAATCCCCAATGGAGATTTCTTCATCCACCGCCCGCGCAATCAGGCGCTCATCCACGCCTTCATAGCGCCCGCAGAGCAGAATCAGGCCGGTTGCGGGCAGCGCCTCCACCAGTTCCATGACGACAGAGTGCGTCAGAGGCCGTCCCTGTGGCGACAGGTAAATCACCCGGCTGTTGGGGACGCCCGTATTGGACTGCCGCGCCTTTGCCGCCGCAATCGCCTTTTCCAGCGGCCCGGCCTGCATCACCATGCCGGGGCCACCGCCGTAGGGGCGATCATCCACCGTGCGCCAGACATTCTCGGAAAAATCGCGCGGATTCCAGAGATTCAGCGTCCAGCGGCCTTCTTCTTGCGCCTTGCGCGGAATGCCGGAGCCGGTCAGCGCCACGAACATTTCGGGAAACAGCGTCACGCAGTCAAAAACCGCCGGCGACGCGGGCGTTACCAGTCCAGCCCCCACGCAACCGTAATCCGACGCTTGGGCAGGTCGACCGTCTTGACGACGGCATCCACAAAAGGCAACAGACGTTCCACGCCGCTGGCATCGACCACCCGCAACACATCGTTCGCGCCGGTTTCCATCAAGCCGTGCACCGTACCCAGCGCCTCGCCCGCTTCGTTTTCCACCAGAAGGCCCATCAGGTCATCCCAGTAGAATTCGTTTTCCGCTGGCGGCGGCAGGCTGGCGCGGGGTACGCCGATGTACCAGCCCTTGAGCCGATCGGCGGCGTTACGGTCGGTGATGTCCGCAAAAGACGCCACAAAGCCCTCGCCATGCGCCCGGAATTTTTCCAGCGTCAGAGGACGCCATGCTCCGGTTTCTGTCGGCGCCAGCCACCATTCTGACATGGCTTGCCAGTCCAGCGGGTCATCCCCGAAGGGCTGCACCCGCACAAAGCCCTGAAGGCCGTAAGGGCCAGCCACGCGCCCCAGAATGACCCATTCGGCAGAATCCGGCGGCAAGGCAACGTCCGGCAAGACAGAAAGCCTTAAGCGGCCACCTGTTTGGCGGCGTACTGCTTGGCCAGACGGGCGACGGTGGGCGAAGGCTGCGCGCCGTTCTGCTTCCAGTACGCCAGCCGATCCAGCGCCACGCGCAGACCTTCTTCGTGCTCGGCAGCCACGGGATTGTAAAAACCGACGCGCTCGATAAAGCGACCATCGCGACGATTGCGCGAGTCCGTCACCACCATGTTGTAGAAGGGGCGCTTTTTGGCCCCACCACGAGAAAGACGAATAACGACCATTGTGTGATCCGGTTGAGTAAAA
>JAITNI010000100.1 GCA_031290535.1 Zoogloeaceae bacterium | reverse complement strand
GGCCGCACGCCGCGTCAGGTGGAATACCTGAAGCAGATTCAGGCGCACGACATCACCTTTGGCGTGGGTCCCGCCGGCACCGGCAAGACCTATCTGGCCGTCGCCAGCGCCGTGGATGCCTTTGAGCGCGATCAGGTGGAGCGCATCATCCTCACCCGCCCCGCAGTGGAAGCGGGCGAGCGGCTGGGGTTTCTGCCCGGCGATCTGGCGCAAAAAGTCGATCCCTACCTGCGCCCGCTGTATGACGCCCTCTACGACCTGATGGGTTTTGACCGCGTCACCCGCCTCTACGAAAAGGGCGCGCTGGAAATCGCCCCCCTCGCTTTTATGCGCGGGCGGACTTTGAATCACGCTTTTATCATTCTGGATGAGGCGCAAAATACCACGCCGGAACAGATGAAAATGTTTTTGACCCGCATTGGCATTGGCGCCCGCGCCGTGGTGACGGGCGACCCTTCCCAGGTGGATCTGCCCAAGGGTCAAAAGAGCGGTCTGGCCGAAGCGGTGGATTTGTTGCAGGAAGTGCGCGGCATCGCCTTCACCCGCTTTCTGAAAGAAGACGTGGTGCGGCATCCGCTGGTCGCCCGCATCGTGGCCGCCTATGAACAGCGCGAGACGTCCGGCGCATGAGTCGCCGCCTCAATCTTTCGGTGCAATACGCCACCGGCAAGGCGGGCCTGCCGGTTCGTGCCCGGTTTTTTTGCTGGGCGCGGGCGGCGCTCACCGGCGGTGGGGAAGTCACCATCCGGCTGGTCACGCCCGAAGAAGGGCAAACGCTCAACCGGGAATACCGGGACAAGGATTACGCCACCAATGTGCTCTCTTTTCCCTACCATCCCGGCGGCGACGGCGAACCCCTGCGCGGCGATCTGGTGCTCTGTCCGGCGGTCATCGCCCGCGAAGCAGAAGAACAGGGCAAGACGCCGGAGCGCCATTACGCGCATCTGGTGGTGCACGGAATGCTGCATCTGCAAGGCCAGGATCACGAAAATGACGCCGCCGCCGACGCCATGGAACAGTGCGAGCGGGAAATTCTCGCCGCGTTGGGGTATCCTGACCCCTATGCCTGACTTTTTACTTCACCCTTAAATCATGGAACCTTCCAGTTCGCCACGCCCTGGCCTGATTGAACGTCTTTCTGCCCTCATCTCCCGCGAGCCGGAAGACCGGGAACAACTCCTGCGCCTGCTCTACTCCGCCTACGAGCGCAATCTGATGGACGCCGATGCGCTGGCGATCATCGAAGGAGCGCTGGCCGCGTCCGAGACCCGCGTCGGCGACATCCTGATTCCCCGCGCCCAGATGGACGTGATCGACATCAACGCGCCGCTGGAAGAAATCATCCCGGTGGTCATCGAGACGGCGCACTCGCGCTTTCCCGTGGTCGATGGCGACCGGGACAATGTGCTCGGCATCCTGCTCGCCAAGGATTTGTTGCGCGTGCCGCTGGAAAAGGACTTTAACCCGCGCGACTGGCTGCGTCCCGCCGTGTTCATTCCCGAATCCAAGCGCCTCAATGTACTGTTGCGGGAATTTCGCGTCTCCCGCAACCACATCGCCATCGTGGTCGACGAATACAGCGGCGTCGCCGGACTGGTCACGATCGAGGATGTGCTGGAGCAGATTGTCGGCGACATTGAAGACGAATACGATTTCGACGAAACGCTGGACAACATCCGTCTGGACGCCGCAGGTCGTTACCGGGTCAAGGCCCAGACCGAGATTGACGCCTTCAACGCGGCTTTCGGTACGCATTTTTCCGACGCGGAATTCGATACCGTCGGCGGCCTGATTCTGCGCCATCTGGGCCGCGTGCCCAAGCGCAACGAGCAGGTGGACATCGACCACATGCGCTTTCAGGTGCTGCGCGCCGACAGTCGCCGCCTGTATACGCTGGTCGTCGAACCCCGCCCTGCCGAAAAAGCGGCGGATACCCCCCCTCCCTTTTCCGACGAACCCCATTCCACCTGACCTGTTCCCCATGCGCTTCTGGTTTACCCGTCTGCAACAGGGTCGTTTATCCCTGCTGGTTTCCTTTTTGTCGGGCGCGCTCGGCGTGTGCGCCTTTGCGCCCCTCGAACAATTCTGGCTCATGCCGGTACTGCTCGCCCTGCTTTTTCACCTGCTGCGACAGGCCGAAAACTGGAAGCAGGCCGCCTGGCGTTCGACGCTCTTTGGTCTGGGTCTCTTTTTAGCGGGCGTCTCCTGGGTGTATGTGAGCATGTATGTGTATGGCGGCATGTCCCGCGTCATGGCGGCGCTGCCCACCCTGCTGCTTTGTTTTGTCCTTGCTTCCGGCCATCCGGCGTTTGGCGGCGCGTTCCACTACTATCTGCCCAAAACGCCGGGACGGCAGGCGCTCTTTTTTGCCGGCATCTACGGCCTGATCGACCTGATGCGCGGCTGGCTGTTTACCGGCTTTCCCTGGCTGGCGCTGGGTTATTCGCAAACACCGCCCAGCCCGCTGGCAGGCTATGCCGCCATTTTTGGCGTGTATGGCGTCTCCTTCTTCACCGCCCTCATCGCCGCCTGGGCCGTCTG
>JAITNI010000099.1 GCA_031290535.1 Zoogloeaceae bacterium | reverse complement strand
GACCATCCCCATAAACCCGGTCGCGATGAGGAAGCCAACGAGATAAATCACCATGATCGTGCCCGCGATGAATCCCGCGTCATCCACGTCAAGCGACTCCATACCGTCCGCAATCGTTGCAAAGGGGTTTTTGGTTTTCATAACCGGAGTATAGAACATCATGGCAAGTAATTTGGCAATTACCATCGGCATCGGCGCGGCCGTGGGCGGCGCAGTATCCGCTTTGAGCAACGTGAAGGGCGTGCTGCAAAGGATTTCCGCCGCCACCAGGGATCTGAAGGACAAACAGAGCGCGTTGGGTAAGGAAATCCAGGTGGCCGCCAGGCTTCCCCGCAGCGATCTTGCGCAACTCAATGCACAGTATGAAAAACAAAAACGCCTCCTTGACGGCCTGCGCAACAGTACCCGCGCGCTTGGGCAAACACAGGCGCGGTTGGAGTCGGAAAGAGCAAAACGCGGCAATCTGCGCGGCGAAATGATGGGGATGGGAGCTCTTGCTTACATGGCCGCCAAGCCGATTACCGTGGCGATCGAGTTTGAGGCGTCGATGTCCAAGGTACAGTCGCTTACTCGACTGGATAAAGATTCGGAAGAAATGAAGGCACTCGCTAAACAGGCGCGCGAACTAGGCGCGTCCACTTCGTTTACCGCCTCCGAAGCGGCACAGGCGCAGGGCTTTTTGGCGATGGCGGGTTTCAAGGCCGAAGGGATCATCAAAACCATGCCGCACATGCTCGACCTCGCCAAGGCCGGAGACATGGACTTGCAACGCACGGCGGATATTGCCTCTAATATCCAGACAGCATTCAAGGTCGACGACATGCAGCGCGTCTCCGACGTGCTGACAATGACGTTTACCACCTCCAACACCAACCTCGAACAACTTTCCGAAGCAATGAAATACGCCGCCCCCGCCGCACAGGGGTTGAAAATCTCATTGGAGGAAACCGCCGCCATGACGGGACTGCTGGGCAATGTCGGCATTCAGGGCAGCATGGCGGGAACGACACTGCGAAACACTTTTCTCAACCTCTCCTCTCCGACGTCCAAGGCGGGGGCGGCGCTGAAAGGACTGGGCGTACAGACGAAGGACGCCCAGGGCAATCTTAGAAGTATGCCGGAACTCTTGTATGAAATATCCCAGGCAATGGAGAAACAGAATATGGGAACCGGCGACCGGGCGGGCGTCATTTCGTCGATTTTCGGTACCCGCGCGACGCCCGGCATGATCGAAATGATGACGCAAGCGGGCGGCGAAGGACTGAAAAAATATATCCAGATCGTTGAGAATTCCAAAGGCGCGGCGGCGGCGACCCATAAAATCATGGCGGACAATCTGCAGGGCGACCTGAAAACTCTAACCTCGGCATGGGAAGAACTTTCCATCTCGTTTGTCGAGGGCGAAAACTCCAGTCTGCGCGATCTAGTACAGACGATTACCGGGTTTTTGCGCAACGCGGCCGTGTGGGTGCAAAAGAACCGGGAACTTGTATCTACTGGACTGAAGGTCGCGGCAACGCTTGTGTCGATGAAAGCCGGGGCGCTGGTACTCGGCTACGGTTTTTCAATGCTGACGACGCCTGTATTCAAAATCATCGGCATCTTTCAGAAGTTTTCCGCTATGCGCCTTATTTTTCAAACCGGAGGCCTAAAGGCGGTATTCCCATTGCTTTTCAAAGTCGGCCAGGCGTTGATGTGGTTGGGAAGACTCCTGCTGGCGAATCCCCTCGGCATAGCGCTGGGCTTGCTCGCCCTGGCCGGTTATATGCTGTATAGAAACTGGAGCGATGTCGTGGGCGGGGCGAAGGCGCTGTGGAGTGATTTGGGGAGCTTTTTTTCCAACTTGTGGGGGCAAGTAAAGACGGCATTTGACGGCGGCATTGCGGGTATCTCGGCATTGATTATCAATTGGTCACCCCTGGGGATTTTTTACAGTGCCTTTGCCAGCGTTTTGAGCTGGCTGGGGGTCGATCTACCCGGAAAATTCACCGAATTTGGCAGCATGATCATGCAGGGTCTGATTAACGGGATTAAAAATTCGGTTACGGGCGTGTGCGAGGGCGTGTCGACGGCCATTGGAGGCGCGATCGACTCGGCGAAAGAATTGCTTGGCATAAAAAGCCCGTCCCGCGTCTTTGCGCAAATTGGCGGTTTTACGATGGAGGGGCTGGAACAAGGCTTGTCGAGCGCGACATCCGGGCCTCTGGCCGTCGTGAAAAACCTCGCCGGAACGCTGGCGACCGCCGGTTCCATCGCGCTGGCCGGGAGCCTTCCGGCAATGGCCGCGTCAAGTTTCGCCGCTCCTGACGCCGAACCGTTCCCGGCGGTGAAAAGCCTCGCGGAAACGTTTGCCGCCGCAGGTTCCGTCGCACCAGTTATGAGCCTTCCGGCAATGGCCGCATCAAGTTCCGCCACGCCTGACACCGGGCCGCTCTCGGCGGTGAAAAGCCTCGCGGAAACGCTGGCCGCCGCAGGTTCCGCCGCACCGGTTGTGAACCTTCCAGCAATGGCTGCGCCAAGTTTCGCCACGCCTGACGCCGGGCCGTTCTCGGCGATAAAAAGCCTCGCGGAAACGTTTGCCGCCGCGGGTTCCGTCGCACCGGTTGTGAACCTTCCAGCAATGGCTGCGCCAAGTTTCGCCGCTCCTGACGCCGGGCCGCTCCCGGCGGTGAAAAGCCTCGCGGAAACGCTGGCCGCCGCTGATTCCGTCGCGCCAGCTATGAGCCTTCCGGTAATGGCTTCGCCGAACTCGACAGCTCCCGCCGGTACGGGCGGAGCAAGCGGTGGCACGGCGAACTCGACGATTACCGTCAACGTCTACCCGTCTCCCGGCATGGACGAGAAAGCTCTCGCGGACTTGGTGGCGCAGAAAATCGAGGAATCGCAACGACGGGCGGCGGCCAGCCGGCGCAGCTTGTTAACAGATTCGGATTGATGCTGTTGTCGTTTCATCGAAAACAACAAAATTATTTGGATGGAATGATTAAATAATGTAAAAATCATTACATCGAAAGACGGTGCGACCCCTGAAGGTGCGCTAACACCCGCAGGGGCCACCGCCCGCAGA
>JAITNI010000086.1 GCA_031290535.1 Zoogloeaceae bacterium | reverse complement strand
GTCACATGACTTGGGCAGTATATCGGGATTTGCCGGTAGCCTCAAGTAAATCCTATGCCGAAAGCAACAAAAACACCGTCGGTCGCCGGTCAATATCGGGGGGCGGCTGGCGTCGCCATTCATGAAGGCTCAGGGTGCGGATGCGCTCTGTCGCCAGACTGACATCGGTCGCCAGACACAGGCGGGTGGTCGGCTGGCCGTGCTGAAGCAGGGCGGCAAACAGCGCCGGATTGCGGTAGGGCGTTTCGATGAAGAGCTGGGTCTGGCGTTTGTCGCGGGATTCCTTTTCCAGTTGCCGGATGGCCGTTTTGCGCGCCTCCTCCTTGGCGGGCAGGTAGCCGTGAAAGGCGAATTGCTGCCCGTTCAGACCCGATGCCATCAGCGCCAGCAGCAGGGAAGAAGGGCCGACCAGGGGAATGACGCGCAGGTTTTGCGCCTGCGCCAAGGCGACGAGGTCTGCGCCGGGGTCGGCCACGGCGGGACACCCGGCTTCCGAAATCAGCCCCAGATCGTGCCCGTCCCGCAAGGGCTGCAACAGGGAAGCAAGCGCGGTTTTGGGCGTGTGTTCGTTGAGTTCCGCCAGTTGCAGGTTTTGCAATGGCACGGGCATCTGGACGCTTTTCAAAAAGGCGCGCGCGCTCTTGGCGCGTTCCACGACAAAATGGCGCAATTGCCGCGTTTTTTCCAGCACGGACAAGGGCAGAACAGTTTCTGGGGCAAGATGTTCCGCCGCCGTCAGGGGGACGGGAATCAGGTACAGCGCGCCCGTCATGACGGCGCATCCAGCACATTGACACCCGCCTCTTGCAACAGGTCGCACAGGGCGATAAGCGGCAGGCCGACCAGCGCGTTGGGGTCGTCGCCTTCCAGACGGGCGATCAGCGCGATGCCCAGACCCTCTGACTTCGCCGCCCCGGCGCAGTGATAGGCCGGTTCGCGGCGCAGATAGGTTTCGATCTGGGCGTCCGTCAACTCACGGAATGTCACCCATGTTGGCACGCCGCGCAGATGAGCCGTATGGTGGCGGGTATCGAACAGGCAAAGGCCGGTAAAAAAATTGACGCGCTGGCCGGAGAGCGCCCGCAACTGGGCAACGGCGTTGGCGTGATTGCCGGGTTTGCCATAAATGCGTCCGGCACAGATCGCCACCTGATCGCTGCCGAGAATCAACGCGCCGGGAAAACGCCCCGCCACCGCCCGCGCCTTGGCCTCGGAAAGCCGCAAGGCCAGCGCCTCCGGAGCTTCATCGGGTAAGGAGGCTTCATCGGCTTCAGGGTTGGCGACCTGAAAAGGCAGCCCCAGACGGGACAACAGTTCCCGCCGAAAAGGCGACGTGGAGGCCAGCACAAGAGGAGGGAAAGCGGACATGAGCGAGAAAGACTTTCAACAGAAGAATGGAAAAATAAAGATGGTGTCCGATTTGCGGGCAGAAAGCAAACGCCGTTTTGTATCCATAGCGACGTGGCATTATCATGGCGGCACACTTCAATTCTCTTTTTTCGGGATGCACGCAACATGAATTTTTGGCTTCGCCTCACACAACAGGCGCGTTCTGTCGCGGCCTCGCTGCATCTTCCGGGCGGGCGTTTCCCCGCCCGCTCGCGCCCCGTCCTGCCAGACCCCGAACATCCTCCCGGCAGGACAATTCAATTTTTGTCTTGCGCCTGAATTTGAGCGCAATTCATGGTTTTGGTCATTTTTATTGAATCATTGGAATCACAGCCGTTCCCGTTCGCCTTCCTAGCGCTGAATCGCCCACAGTTGCGCGTACAGGCCGTTTTGGCGGAGCAGTTCCGCGTGATGCCCCCGTTCCGCGATGCGGCCTTCTTCCATGACCAGAATTTCGTCGGCGTTCATGACGGTGGACAGGCGATGGGCGATGACGAGGGTGGTGCGCCCCTGCGCGGCGGCTTCGAGTTGCGTCTGAATGGCCTGTTCGGTGCGCGAATCGAGCGCCGAGGTAGCCTCGTCAAAAATGAGGAGCGAAGGGTTTTTGAGCAGCGTCCGGGCGATGGCGACCCGCTGTTTTTCACCGCCGGAAAGTTTCAGGCCGCGTTCGCCGACGCGGGTTTCATAGCCTTCCGGCAGACGGGCGATAAAATCGTCCAGTTGCGCGGCGCGGGCGGCTTCCAGCACTTCGGCGCGGCTGGCGTCTGGGCGTCCGTACTGGATGTTGTAAAAGAGCGTGTCGTTAAAAAGTACGGTGTCCTGCGGCACAATGCCGATGGCGGCGCGCAGGCTCGTCTGGGTAAAGCTGCGGATGTCACGGCCATTCATGCGAATCGCGCCGTCCGTGACGTCGTAAAAGCGGAACAGCAGCCGGGCCAGCGTCGATTTGCCCGCCCCGGACGCGCCCACCACGGCAACCGTGCGTCCGGCGGGAATGTAAAAATCCACGCCCTGCAAAATGGGACGTTTGGCCTCGTAGGCAAAGCGCACCGATTCAAAATGGATGTTCTGCGGCGCGTGTTCCAGCGGCAACGCGCCGGGGTCGTCTTCCACTTCCCGGCCTTCGGCGAGCAGTTCAAACATGCGTTCGATGTCGGTCAGCGCCTGACGGATTTCCCGGTACACCACGCCCAGAAAATTGAGCGGCATGTAAAGCTGCATCATGAACGCATTGACCAGCACCAGATCGCCCACCGTCATCGCGCCGGTGGTGACGCCTTTCGCCGCCTGCCACATCATCAGGGTAATGCCGCTGACAATGATGACCTGCTGGCCGAGATTGAGGAAGGAGAGCGAGGTCTGGCTACGGGTGGCGGCATCGGCCCATTGCTGCAAATCCTGATCGTAGCGCGCCGCCTCGTAGCTTTCGTTGTTGAAATACTTGACCGTCTCGTAGTTAATCAGGCTGTCAATGGCGCGCGCGTTGGCGGCGGAATCCGCTTCATTCACCCGGCGGCGAATCAGCATCCGCCAGTTGCTCACCGAGATGGTAAACAGCACATACACCGCCAGCGACGCGAGCGTAATCAGGGCAAAAACCGGCTCATAGCGGACGATCAGCACTGTCAGCACCAGACCGATTTCCACCAGTGTCGGCAGGATGGAATACAGGGTGTAATTGATGAGCGTGCCAATGGAATGGGTGCCGCGCTCGATGTCGCGGGAAATGCCGCCGGTTTTGCGTTCCAGATGAAAGCGCAGGGAAAGCGCGTGCAGATGGCGGAACACTTCCAGCGCCAGACGGCGGATGGACTGCTGCGTCACCCGCGCAAACAGGATTTCCCGCAACTCGGTCAGCAGGGAAGACGCCAGGCGCAACAACCCATAGAGCAGCAACAGGGCGACCGGCAACAGCAACGCTTGCCCGGTCTTGCCCAGATTATCAATGATACCCTTGAACACCAGCGGCACCCCCACCGTCGCCAGCTTCGCCCCCACCAGACACATGAGCGCGGCGAGCAGCCGGGCGCGATACACCCAGAGATAGGGAAACAGCCTGACCAGCGTCGGCCAGAGCGGCTGTTCAGGCCGATGAGCCGCATGGGGGGAAGCGGAAAAATGGCGCATGGGGCACTCGTGGGAAGGGAGGGAAGGAGAAGGCAAACGGGAATTGTATTGCGGCGCGGAGAGATTGTCGCCTCAAAGGACGCGATCAGGGGCAGAAAAGAGAAAAGTACCCAATTGAGGGAATGGCGCGTTGATGCTGCCCGTTGCCGTCCCCTGTTCATGTGATCGCCCTGTCTGCGCCTTTGATGTCCGCGTCAATTTTGCTCGAAGA
>JAITNI010000062.1 GCA_031290535.1 Zoogloeaceae bacterium | reverse complement strand
AAATCTCGGCGGCTAAATAGCGCCCGTCATTACAGGGCGTCTCTTTTCGCCTGCCCCTGTTTCTCGCGCTCCTCGACGTTGAAATCAGGGGAAAAGCGGGCGAATTTTTCCAGTGCGCCCGCAAGCGGACGGCGGACGGTTTCCGCGTCCCTGTCAAGCCGCACCCGAAAACAGCTTCCCCCTTCCGGCAAGTCTTCCAGCGTGATTTGCCAGCCCTGATGGGCGCAGATGCGTTTGACCAGCGACAGGCCGAGGCCCAGCCCCTCCCCTCGCGCCGCGCTGCCGCGTATAAAAGCCAAAAAGACCTGTTCCTTTTCCGGTTCGGGGATGCCGCTGCCGCTGTCTTCGACGCGAAAACCGTTCTCTTCCAGCACCAGCCGCGCCCCGCCGCGTTCGGTGTAGTGCAGGGCGTTTCGGAGCAGATTGCCGAGGACGGTGTGCAGCAGGGCGGCGTTGTAATGGGGGGCGTTTTTGGGGGCGGGTGCCGCTTCGAGCAGATCAAAAGTGAGTCCCTTGGCATGGAAGGCGGGGCGCCAGCGGCGCGCCTGTTCCTCTGCCGCCGTGAAAAGCGGGAGATCGCTTTCCCGCACGAGGGTGCCGCCTTGCGGATTTTGCGCCCGCGCCAGCATCAGGAAGGTTTCGACCAGACTCTGCATTTCTTCGGCGGCGCGGGAAACGCGATCAAGCTGGTCGTGCTCGCGGGTGGTCAGATGCGCCGTTTCCAGCAGTTCGCAGGCGTTGGCAATCACCATCAACGGGGTTCGCAGTTCGTGGCTGACGTCGCTGGTAAACAGGCGTTCGCGCTGCATGGCGAGGCGCAGGTTTTGCAGGGCGTCGTCAAAGGCGGCGGCCAGATGGCCGATTTCGTCGTCGGCGTAATCCTGCGCCAGCGGGGGGACGGGCGGCAGCAGCGGGGCTTGTTCGCGCACCTGTTCGGCCAGACGGCGGATCGGGGCCATCACCCGTTTTGCCATCAGTTTGCCCAGACCCCAGGCCGAGGCGACGGTGAGCAGAAAACTGACGAACAGGACGGCGAACATGAGTTGTTCGCGTGCCTCGAATTCGTGCTGATCCTGCACCAGAATGTAGCGTTGCCCGTCGATTTCGCGGGCATAGACCCAGTAGGCGTCCCCCATTTCGCTAAAGCCTTCTTCCGCCGCCGCGAATTCGGGGGGAATCGCGGAATCCGGCAGGTGAGAGGCAAACAAGCGCACATCAAAATCCAGTTGCGGCGGCTGACCCTGCCGCAGATCCTCTTCCAGCACGCGATGCAGGGTCTTGTCCAGCTCCCTTGAAACCAGCTCCTCCTCGACGCGATACACGGCATACACAATGCCCAGCGACAGCGTGCCGCTGACGACGCAGGTCATCAGCGTAAAGGCGAGGACAAGGCGGCGGGAGAAGGGTTGTCGGCGGGGTTGACGCATGGGGCGGCGCTCAGGCATTTTCTTGCGGCGCGTCCAGCCCGGCCAGCAGCCGAAACCCGACGCCATGCACGGTGTGCAACAGTGGCGTCGCAAACGGTTTGTCGATGGTCTGGCGCAGTTGGTGGATGTGGCTGCGAAGGCTGTCGCTGTCGGGCACGTCTTCTCCCCACAGGGCGGCTTCGAGCGTTTCCCGACGCACCACGGCGGGGCTTTTTCGCATCAGGGTTTCCAGGAGTTTCATGCCGATCGGATTGAGTTTGAGCGCCTTGCCCGCGCGGCGCACTTCCAGCGTTTCCAGATCAAAACACAAATCCCCCACCGCAAGTTGACGTCTGGCCGTGCCCTGAGCGCGGCGCAGCACGGCTTCGATACGCGCCGCCAGTTCCGAGAGCGCAAAGGGTTTGACAAGGTAATCGTCCGCGCCGGACGCAAACCCCTGCAAGCGATCCTCCAGCGTATCACGGGCGGTCAGCATGATGATCGGCGTCACCCGCTGCCCATCCTCGCGCAGCCGCTGACAGACCTGATAGCCATCCATGCCGGGCAGCATGATGTCGAGCACGATCAGGTCATAACTCTGCGTCGCCGCCAGATGCAGCCCGGAGAGGCCATCCTCGGCGCAATCGGCCACGTAGCCCTTGAGTTCAAGGTAATCCAGCAGATTGGCGAGCAGATCGCGGTTGTCTTCGATGACGAGGAGGTGCATGGGAGAAGGCGCTCAAAATGGGAAAGCGGCATAAAACGGCGCGGCGCGGACATGCGTCATCGCCTCCGTTCCCCTGGGATTATAACGGTTCTCCCCCGCTTGCCCTGAAGCGCGATTCCCGCAGAGCCACTTATCCGAGCAGCGCGCTTTGTTGTGCGGTATGCGCCGCCGCGAGCAAATCCGGCGTCAGCACATCGCAATCGCTGGCGCGCAGGGGTTCGCCTTCCGTGTAGCCGTAGGGCACCAGATAGGCGAGACTCCCCGCTGCCCGCGCCGCCAGCGCGTCGTTGATGGAATCGCCGATGTGCAGGTTTTCCGTGGGCACGACGTCCATCTGGCGGCAGGCGTGCAAAATGGGTTCCGGGTGCGGCTTTTTGTGCGGTGTGGAATCGCCGCCCACCAGCACCTGAAAATAATCCGCCAGCCCGGTTTGCCGCAGCAGGGGCGCGGCAAAATCCACCGGCTTGTTGGTGACGACCGCCAGCGGCAAGCCCATGCCCTGCCAGGCGTCCAGCCCCGCGATCACATGCGGATAGGGGCGGGCGGCGCGGCCATTTTCTTCCCGGTAATACTGGCGAAACAGGGCGATGCCCTGCGCGATGGCCGCCGCCGCAGGCGCGGCCTCCCACGTCAGGCAGCGTTCCACCAGCACCGCCATGCCATTGCCGACAAAACGGCGGATGTCCGCCTCAACACGCGCTGGCTGTCCCATTGCGGTCAACATGCGGTTGCAGGCGACGGACAAATCCAGCGCGGTATCGAGCAGGGTACCGTCCAGATCAAAGGTGACGGCGCGGATGCGCCTCAAAACGCCACCACT
>JAITNI010000046.1 GCA_031290535.1 Zoogloeaceae bacterium | reverse complement strand
CTGCATCAGCAGAAATCTATGCTCTTCAGAGCTTATAACCGCTCTCAAAAATAATCCGACGCTTCCTCAGCGCGCAGGCGTTTGATTATTTACGGGAATGACTATAATTTAGGATTCATATTCAACAGGCCGACAGCCCCCGCTCCAGATCGCGCCGGATATCCTCCTGACCTTCCAGCCCGACGGCGACGCGAATCAGGCTTTCCGACAGGCCGGAGGCGGCGCGGGCTTCGGGGGTAAGGCGGCCATGCGTGGTGCTGGAGGGGTGAGTGATGGTGGTTTTGACGTCGCCCAGATTGCCGGTGATGGAGAGCAAGCGGCAGGCATCCACCACTTGCCAGGCGTCTGCCCTTCCCCCCTTCACCTCAAAACTGACAATCGCGCCACCAGATTTTTGCTGGCGCAGAGCCAGATCGTGTTGTGGATGCGAGGCAAGGCCGGGATAGTACACCCGCGCCACCTTGGGGTGCGCTTCCAGCCAGGTTGCCAGCGCCAGCGCGTTGGCGGATTGCGCCTCGATACGCAGTTTCAGGGTTTCCAGCCCCTTTACGAGCACCCAGGCGTTGAAGGGCGACAGGGCGGGGCCGGCGGTACGCAGGTATTTGAAAACTTCTTCCGTCAGTTTGCGGGAGCCGCAGACCGCGCCGCCCAGCACCCGACCCTGACCGTCCAGATATTTGGTGGCCGAGTGCATAACCAGATCCGCGCCCAGTTGCAGGGGATGTTGCAGGATGGGCGTGCAAAAACAGTTATCCACAGCGACAAGAATATCGTGCCGGTGGGCGATGTCGGCCAGCAGGCGAATGTCGGCAATCTGGGTCAGGGGGTTGGAGGGCGTTTCCAGAAAGAACAGGCGGGTCTGGCCGGGACGGATGGCCGCTTCCCACGCCGCCGGGTCGGTAAGCGAGACCACCGTCGTCGTGATGCCGCAGCGGGAGAGGATGTTGTTGAAAAGTTGCAAAGTCGCGCCGAACAGGCTGTTGGAGGCGACAAGATGATCGCCCGCCTTGAGATGCGCGAGGCACAGGGCCATGATGGCGGACATGCCGCTGGCCGTGGCGATGCAGTCTTCCGCGCCTTCGAGGGCCGCCAGACGCGCCTGAAACATGCTCACCGTGGGATTGGAAAAGCGCGAATAGACATTACCCTCTTCCTCGCCGGAAAAACGGGCGGCGGCCTGCGCGGCGTTGTCAAACACAAAGCTGGAAGTCAGATACAGGGCTTCCGCGTGTTCGCCGAACTGGCTGCGCTCCTGTCCGGCGCGCACGCCCAGGGTTTCCTGCGCCAGCGCCTGTAGGTCCGGCGTTCCTGAAAATGAATTCATGATTCCTGTTCCTGCCCTTCTTCTTCGCTTGCCAGCCCCAGCACCATCTGGCGCGAGCCGCCGCCGTCCTCGTCATCCGTCCTGCCGCCGCTGCGTCTGGCTTCGACCCGGTTCAGGTATTCTGGCGTCACGTCCCCCGTCACGTACTGGCCGTTGAAGCAGGAGGTATCGAAATGCCGCAAGTTGGGATTCAGGGCGGTGATGGCGGATTCCATCGCTTCCAGATCCTGATACACCAGCGCGTCCGCGCCGATTTCCTGGGAAATTTCGTCGCCCGTGCGCCCCGTGGCGATCAGCTCGCTGCGGGTCGGCATGTCGATGCCATACACATTGGGATAGCGCACCGGCGGCGAGGCGGAAGCAAAATAGACTTTTTTCGCGCCTGCCGCGCGCGCCATTTCCACGATTTCGCGGCTGGTGGTGCCGCGCACGATGGAATCATCGACCAGCAACACGCTTTTGCCCTTGAATTCCTGACCGATGGTATTGAGTTTTTGGCGCACGGATTTTTTACGCATGGACTGGCCGGGCATGATGAAGGTGCGCCCCACATAGCGGTTTTTCACAAAGCCTTCCCGGTAGGGCAAATTCAGCTTTTGCGCCAGTTGCATGGCCGAGGGACGGCTGGAATCGGGGATGGGAATCACCACGTCAATGTCCTCCACCGGGAGCAGACGCCGGACTTTTTCAGCCAGAAATTCGCCCATCGACAGCCGCGCCTCATAAACAGAGACGCCATCCATCACGGAATCGGGCCGCGCCAGATACACATACTCAAAAATGCAGGGCGACAACCGCGCCGATTCGACGCATTGACGCGCAAAAAATTCCCGGTTCAGGTCGATGAAAATCGCCTCGCCCGGCAGCACATCGCGCAACACCTGAAAGCCGAGCGTATCCAGCGTCACGGATTCGGAGGCGACCAGATATTCCATGCCAATCGGCGTCCTGTTCGTGCCCACGACCAGCGGACGAATGCCGCAGGGGTCACGGAAAGCCAGCAGACCATATCCGGCGATCATGGCGACTACGGCATACGCGCCCTTGCAGCGCCGATGCACGCCCGCCACGGCGGTAAAGATGGCCTCCTGATCGAGCCGGGTGCCCTGGGCGGCGGCCTGCAATTCGTAGGCCAGCACATTCAACAGGACTTCCGAATCGGAATTGGTGTTCACATGGCGCAAATCCTGCTCGAACATGACGCGCCGCAAAGCGTCGGAATTGGTCAGATTGCCGTTATGCGCGAGCGTGATGCCGAATGGGGAATTCACGTAAAACGGCTGCGCCTCGGCAAAATTCCAGGCGGAACCGGCGGTGGGATAGCGGCAATGGCCAATCCCCCAATTCCCCGGCAAAGCGCGCATGTGACGGGTGCGAAACACGTCGCGCACCAGCCCCGGCCCCTTGTGCAAATAAAAAGTATGCCCTTCGGCGGTCGCAATGCCCGCCGCGTCCTGCCCACGGTGCTGAAGCACCATCAGGCCGTCGTAGAGTAGCTGGTTGACCGGTGTGGTGGCAACAACGCCCAGAATGCCGCACATGACAATTCCCCAATTATCTGAATTTGATACGTTTTGCAATATCGGCGGGCAACCAGGGCCGGAGCGCCAGTACGGCAGTCTCCAGCGGCGGCGCCAGTTGCGCTTCTGCCCACCAGCTTTGTTGGGGCAGACGGGTCATGCCCCCAATCGTCACCAGAATCAGCACGATGACAAGCCCGCGCGCCAATCCGAAAAAAAGCCCCAACAGCCGATCTGAAAGGGTCAGCCCCAGAGCGCGAATCATGCTGCTGACCGCCAGCCGCCCCAGCGCCATCAGCACCAGCACGCCGACAAAAACCGCGACATACCCGGCCATGAGCCGGAGCGTCGTATCGGCAATACTGGAAAACAGCGCCTGCCCGATTTCCGGCCCCAGCCAGCGAGCCGCGAAAAAAGCCAGAATCCAGGCCGCCAGCGCCAGCAGTTCTCCCACCACGCCGCGCCAGACGCCCAGCAGCAGGGACGCGCCCACAATAGCGAGCACCCCGTAATCGAAGAAAGTCATTATTGAGCCGCAACAACGCCGGAAACACCGATGCGTTTCATTTTTTCCAGAGCGCCCTCTGCCGCCGCGCGGCTTGGAAAGGGGCCAGCGCGCACACGGGTCTTCGCGCCCTGGGGAGATTCCAGCGGCTCGGTATACACCCGGACGCCCAGTTCGCCCAGCTTGGTTTTCAGGTTCTGCACATTGGCTTCATTACTGAACGCGCCAATCAAAATGACATGTTGCGTATTTGCCGCGCCCCCAGGCGGCGTGGGCGTGGGCGTTGCCGTGGATGCGGAAGCCACGTCCGGCGCACGTCCCGCCAGAATGGCGGCGGCGCGGCGGGCTTCGGCGGAATCCAGCGCGGGCTTGACCTCAACGGGTCTGGCGGCGGGAACGGCGGGCGGGAAAGAAACCGCCGGTTTGGCTTCCGGCTTCGCTTCTGGCTTGATCGCCGGTTTTGGCTCCGGGGCGGTGGGCGCTTCCCCGGACGGGGTTCTGTCGATAATGCGAGCCACATTTTTGGGTTCTGGCGCGGGCGCGGGGGGGACGCTCGCCGCAGGCGCGGGCGCGGGTTCTGGCGGCGGCGCGATATTGGGCAAAAAAGGCTCGCCATTCTGGCCGGGAATGCGAATGTCGATTTCCTGCGTGGCGGGCGCGGGTTCCTGATCCATCACCAGCGGCAACGCCAGCGCGGCAAAGGCGAACAATGCCGCCGCGCCGACCAGGCGGCGGCGGGCCTTTTTCTTGATTTGTAGCTGAACGTCGTCGGCGTCGATCATGCTTGTCATGCTTGGCGTGTTCCTCGTCCCAACGCCCGCAAGGCGTCAGCAACCGTATGGAAAGATCCAAAAACGAGGATTCTATCACTTTCCCGCGCATGTTCCTTCGCCATCGCAAGCGCCGCTGCCGGATTGGGGCAACAAGTCCATGCCGCGCCGGGGTCGGCCTCCTGCACCCGCCCGGCCAGCACCGCCGCCGTCAGGCCGCGTGGCCCGGCCAGATCGGCTAAAAACCAGTGCGCGATTTTGCCGCGCAGGGCGGCGATGCTGCCCGCCACATCCTTGTCGGAGAGCATCCCCAACACCGCGTAAGTTTTTTCAAAAAACCCCATCGTGGCAAGATTTTCCGCCAGCACCCGCACGGCCTGCGGATTGTGGCCAACATCCAGCACGAGAGCCGGACGCCCCGGCAACACCTGAAAACGCCCCGGAAGTTCCGTATGAATCAGCCCTTCGCGGATGGCCTGCATGGCGACGGGCAAGCGCTCACTCACGGCATCCAGCGCCGCAATCGCCAGCGCCGCGTTCTTCAACTGCGTCGCGCCGCGCAGACCCGGATAGGCCAGATTGCGGCGCAAAACGCCGCCCTCCGCCCGCTTGCCCCAGTACCGCCATTGCAGACGATTTTCCTCATCCTTCTGAACCCCAAAATCCCGCCCCATCACCCGCAAGGGCACGTGGAGCGCGGCAGCGTGGTCAAGCAGGCTTTGCGGCGGCTCGGCATCGCCATACAGCGCCGGACATCCGGCGCGAAAAATTCCCGCCTTCTCAAAACCGATGCTTTCCCGATCCGTACCCAGCCAGTCCTGATGGTCGAGATCGACGGTAGTGACAAGCGCCACATCGGCATCATACAGATTGACCGCATCCAGCCGCCCGCCCAACCCCACTTCCAGCACCAACGCCTCGCACCCGGCGGCGGCGAAGACTTCCCATGCCGCCAGCGTGCCGAATTCAAAATAGGTCAAAAAGACATGTCCTGCCGCCCGCCGCGCCGCTTCCACCCGCGCAAAGGCCGCGCACAGGGCGTCGTCCGCCACTGGCTTGCCGCCCAGACGCACCCGCTCGTTGTAATCCAGCAAATGCGGCGAGGCATAACAGCCGACGCGAACCCCCGCCCGCGTGAGGATGGATTCCAGATAGGCCGCCGTCGAACCCTTGCCGTTTGTACCCGCCACGGTCAGCACCGGGCAAAAAGGCCGCTGCCCCAGGGCGTCGCTCACCCGCCGCACCCGCGCCAGCCCCAGTTCAATCCCCGCCTGCCCCTTGGGATGCAGGGATTCAAGATAGGCGAGCCAGCCCGGCAGGCGGGCGGGAAAATCCGGGGGTAAATTTGCGGGAGAAACGTCGTTCATCATAAAATTGATTGTCCAGCCCAACCCGCATCATGCAGGCGGTAAAAACCGCGCCAAGGTTAACATGAACAAAATAAAAAACAAGGCCAAAAAAACTTGACAACAAATCTCTTTCCACTAAAATACGCGCTCTTTTTGCAGCGCGCCCGTAGCTCAGCTGGATAGAGTACTTGGCTACGAACCAAGGGGTCGGGCGTTCGAATCGCTCCGGGCGCGCCATCAAATTTTCAAAGGCCAATCGTTCGATTGGCCTTTCTGCCATGCCTTTCGTCCGGTCGTCACCGGGCGGGAGTTTTACCATCCGACGCCAGGCTCTTTCAAACCGGGGCAGCGTCTTTTCTCAAGAGAGTGTTTGAACATGACGATTTCCACCGCACAAAAAGCACAGGTCGTAGCTGATTTTCAGCGCGCCAAGGGCGACACGGGTTCTTCCGAAGTGCAGGTTGCGCTTCTGACCGCCCGCATCAACGACCTGACCGGCCACTTCAAGGAACACAAGAAGGATCACCACTCCCGGCGCGGTCTGCTGCGGATGGTGAGCCAGCGACGCAAACTGCTGGATTACCTGAAGGGCAAAAATCTGGAAAGCTATCGCAGCCTGATCGAACGTCTGGGTCTGCGTAAATAATGCGTTTTTACAGGCCGGGCTTCTGTTTGCCCTGTCGGGTTATGACAATCCGGCCTGTGTTGTTGCGAGGAGCGGTCTGCCCGACAAGGGCGTCCGCTCTTTTTGTTGGGCCGCAGAGATCAATGCGGCACGCTAATCTCATGAATGAGAAAGGTTGATATGTTCAATGTTGTGAAAAAAACCTTCGCCTATGGCGAGCATCAGGTGACGCTGGAAACCGGCGAAATTGCCCGTCAGGCTTCGGGCGCGGTGCTGGTGAGCATGGAAGAAACCGTGGTGCTGGTGGCCGTGGTCGCCGCGAAGGATGCCAAACCGGGGCAGGATTTCTTCCCCCTGACCGTCGATTATCAGGAAAAAACCTACGCCGCCGGACGCATTCCCGGCGGCTTCTTCAAGCGCGAAGGACGCCCTTCCGAAAAGGAAATCCTCACCTCCCGCCTGATCGACCGCCCCTTGCGTCCCCTGTTCCCCGAAGGCTTCTACAACGAAGTGCAAATCGTGGCGACGGTGATGTCCCTGAATCCCGAAATCGACCCGGACATTCCCGCCCTGATCGGCGCTTCTGCCGCGCTGGCGATTGCCGGTGTGCCCTTCAACGGCCCGATTGGCGCGGCGCGCGTCGGTTATGTCAATGGTCAGTATGTGCTCTGCCCCACCGCCACGCAATTGAAGGAAAGCCAGCTTGATCTGGTGGTGGCGGGTACCGAAGCCGCCGTGCTGATGGTGGAATCCGAAGCCCAGGAGCTTTCCGAAGAAGTGATGCTCGGCGCAGTGGTGTTCGGCCACGAGCAGAGCCAGGCCGCCATCAATGCCATCAACGAACTGGTGGAAGAAGGCGGCAAACCGGAATGGGACTGGCAAGCCCCCGCCCGCGACGAGGCGCTGATCGCCCGTCTGGAAGCCTTCGCCAAAGCCAAACTCGAAGAAGCCTACAACATTACCGTCAAGCAGGAGCGCAGCCAGAAGGTAAAGGCCATTCGCAATGAAACCCTCGCGGCGCTCTGCGAGGGTGAAAACGCTGCCGAAGAAGGCGCGGTCTCCGACCTGTTCTTCAATCTGGAAGCCGCCATCGTGCGCGGTCGCATTCTGGCAGGCAGTCCGCGTATCGACGGGCGCGACCTGCGGACGGTGCGTCCGATCAGCATCCGTAGCGGCGTCCTGCCCCGCGCCCACGGTTCCGCCCTGTTTACCCGTGGCGAAACCCAGGCGCTGGTGGTTGCCACCCTCGGCACCAACCGTGACGAGCAGATCATCGACGCCCTGTCCGGCGAATACCGCGACCGCTTCATGCTGCACTACAACATGCCGCCCTTTGCCACCGGCGAATGTGGCCGCGTCGGCTCCCCCAAGCGGCGCGAAATCGGGCACGGACGGCTTGCCAAACGCGCCCTGCTGGCCGCGCTGCCCAGCCATGAAGATTTCTCCTACACCATGCGTGTGGTCTCCGAGATTACCGAATCCAACGGTTCCTCCTCGATGGCCTCCGTCTGCGGCGGCTCGCTGGCGCTGATGGATGCGGGCGTGCCGCTGAAATCGCATGTCGCGGGCATTGCGATGGGTCTCATCAAGGAGGGGAATCGCGTCGCCGTGCTGACCGACATTCTGGGCGACGAAGACCACCTCGGCGACATGGATTTCAAGGTCGCGGGGACGCGAAACGGCATTTCCGCCCTGCAAATGGACATCAAGATTCAGGGCATCACCAAACAGATCATGCAGATTGCCCTGGCGCAGGCCAATGAAGCGCGGATGCACATTCTGGGTCTGATGGAAGCCTCCATGTCCGGCCACCGCGAAGAAATGTCCGCCTACGCGCCGCGTCTCTACACCTTCAAGATCAACCCGGAAAAAATCCGCGACGTGATCGGCAAGGGCGGCGCAGTCATCCGGGCACTGACCGAAGAAACCGGCGCGCAGATCAACATCGAGGATGACGGCACCATCACCATCGCCGCCACCAGCGAAGAAGCCGCCGCCGACGCCCGCGCCCGTATCGACGTCATCACGGCGGAAGTGGAAATCGGCAAGATTTACGAAGGCGTAGTGCAAAAAATCATGGATTTTGGCGCATTCGTGAATCTCCTGCCCGGCAAGGACGGCCTGCTGCACATTTCCCAGATTGCCCAGGAACGGGTGAACAAGGTGGAAGACTACCTGAAGGAAGGCCAGCTCGTGAAGGTCAAGGTTCTGGAAGTCGACGACCGGGGTCGCGTCAAGCTCTCGATGAAGGCGCTGCTTGTCGCGGAACAACCGG
>JAITNI010000307.1 GCA_031290535.1 Zoogloeaceae bacterium | reverse complement strand
GGCAGCGAATCAGGCGCTCCTTTTCTCCCCGGACGAACCGGGTATGGGTTGCACTGGGGTTGTGGGTGAGGGTTGGGAGATCAATCCCTGCGATGAACGCATGGCAGGATTATAGCTGTTCCCATAATTTTCCGTTTGTGGTGAAGCCCTGCCGAACCACGCCCAACGACCGAGCTTCAGGGCGAACGGGAGTGTGTATTTCTTTTTGGGATTTGACTATAAAGGCGGCTAATGCAGAATGGCAGAATGCGGATTTTTCCGGGGTTAATTCCGTGGCTTTGACGATTTCTTCAACCGGGATGCCCAGATCAGGGAGCCTGCGGGCGATGATCTGTTGCGCCTTCTCCTGCTCCCTTTTCCTCTGCCCCATACACTCGCGCCGCCATATCCCGACGCAATTTTTCCTGCGACTCGGCCAGCAGGCGAGTGCGTTCGTCTTGTGAGCGTTCCAGCAGTCGGGAAACCGCCTCTCCCACTTGCGGATTTTTTTCTGCGAGCATGGTGAGTTCCTCCTTGGTGGTGGCGTTTAGGAGTTTTAGCCAATCCCAGAGTTCCGCACCATCGTCCTGTGGCAGTTTGGGGAGTTGCGGGCGATTCACATCGTTGAAAGTAGCTGGGTTGATGAAACCAACCCAGCCTACCGCGCTTTCATTGTAAAACCACGGTACAAACAAAACACGGCAAGCCCAAACTCAAAAACGATTACTCCATAGCCACCGAACCATTCAACAATCAAACTCCCTAACCAGTGCAATCTTCCGCTTAATATCCAAGACTTTCCTTGAATCAAATCTAATATAGCCGAAAAAAGAAAACAAAGACCCACAGCAAGACTCAAATTTTTTCTGTGAGCCAAGCTAACATCAAATAAACCATCAGTATTGAGCTTCATGGATTCTCCTCTTAATCACAAAAAACATACACATGGTGAATACTCCCTTGCGAACAAATCACAAGAAATCGCTCACCAAACTCGACATCAATCGCACGCTTCAAAAAACAGGCATCCTTGATTATACCCGCATCCAGCGCCCATCCTCCTGTCACAGCGCTGCTGTCCCTACACCGTCTCCAACCGCTCCCGCGCCCGGACAATCGCCGCTCTGACCTGTTCCGGCGCGGTGCCGCCGGTGTGGTTGCGGGCGGCGAGGGAGCCTTCTACGGTGAGGACGGCGAACACGTCTTCGGCGACCAAAGGCGAAAAGGCTTTGAGTTCGGAAAGCGTCAGGCCCGACAAATCCACGCTTTTTTGTTCGGCGGCCTTGACGGCGTGGCCGACGGCTTCGTGGGCGTCCCGAAAAGGCAGTCCTTTTTTGACGAGGTAATCGGCCAGATCGGTGGCGGTGGCAAAGCCTTGCGTGAGCGCGGCGCGCAGGGCTTCGGCCTTGACGGTGATGCCGCCCATCATGTCGGCGAAAATGGCGAGGGTGTCGAGCACGGTGTCGATGGCGTCAAAAAGCGGCTCCTTGTCTTCCTGATTGTCCTTGTTGTAGGCCAGCGGTTGCGACTTCATCAGGGTGAGGAGCGCGATCAGGTGGCCGTTGACCCGGCCTGTTTTGCCCCGCGCCAGCTCTGGCACGTCCGGGTTTTTCTTTTGCGGCATGATGGAAGAGCCGGTGCAAAAACGGTCGGCAATCTGGATAAAGCCGACACGCGGACTCATCCACAACACCAGTTCTTCGGAAAGGCGCGAAATGTGCGTCATGAAGAGCGCCGCGCAGGCGGCAAATTCAATGGCGAAATCGCGGTCGGAGACGGCGTCGAGCGAATTCTGGCAGACGCCCTCAAACCCCAGTTCGGCGGCGACGGATTCGCGGTCGATGGGGTAGGTGGTTCCCGCCAGCGCCGCAGCGCCCAGAGGAAGACGGTTGGCGCGTTTGCGGCAATCGGCAAAGCGTTCCCGGTCGCGTGCGAACATTTCAAAATAGGCCAGCATGTGATGCCCGAAGGTAATCGGCTGCGCGACCTGCAAATGGGTAAAACCGGGCATGGGCGTGGCCGCCTCGCGCTCGGCCAGCGCAACAAGGGCAAGCTGGAAAGTCTTCAGCCGGTCAAGAATGGCGTCAATGCTGTCGCGCACATACAGGCGGATGTCAGTCGCCACCTGATCGTTGCGGGAACGCCCCGTATGCAGGCGCTTGCCCGCGTCGCCCACCAGCGCGGTGAGGCGTTTTTCGATGTTGAGGTGCACATCTTCCAGATCCAGCGACCAGACGAACTGGCCGGCTTCGATTTCCTGACGCACGGCGTCCATGCCGCGTTCGATGTCGGCCAGATCCGCCGCGCTGATGATGCCCTGCCGGGCAAGCATCCGGGCATGGGCGAGCGAGCCGCGAATGTCCTGCGCCCACAGGCGCTGGTCAAACATCACGGAGGCCGTATAGCGTTTGACAAGATCGGAAACGGGTTCGGAAAAGCGTCCGGCCCAAGTGTAGGAAGCGGTTTTTTCAGCAGCGTTCATGGAGTTCAAAGGGGTTTGGGCGTTCAAAAAGAAGGGGTTGCGGCTACAATGACGGAATCAAACTCCATCCGGGCAGCAAAAGCATGAGCAGTATACGGCAAAAAACGGGACATCCCCTGCCAGATTGGCGCAATCTGGGCGTTTTGTTACGGGCGCTGCTCGGCGTCAACGCGCTGATGCTGGTGCTGGCTCTGGAGCAGGCGCAAAGTCTGGCGCACTGGTTTGCCGTCTTCATCGCCTACGCTACCTGGGTGGAGCCGCTGCTGCTTTTCAATCTGGCCTTTCTGGCTTGCAACCGGAACCTGCTCTGGCGCTATCCGCTCAAAGTCGGGCAGGCGCTGGTGCTCCTCGCGGTGGCGCTCAGTACCGCGCTTTTTTGGGACGCCTGGCATTACCTCGGGCTGGTCGAGAGTGGCTACGCCCTGTTGCGGGCGGTGCTGCTGGCCGTCGGCAGCGCCGGACTGATGCTGTTCTACTTTGAACTGCGCGCCCGCGCCCTGTCGCCGCGTGTGGAAGAAGCCCGCCTGCAAGCCCTGAACGCCCGTATCCGCCCGCATTTTCTGTTCAATTCCCTGAATACGGTGCTGGCGCTGATTCGCAGTGATCCGCGCCGCGCCGAAACGGCGCTGGAAGAACTGGCCGATCTCTTTCGGGCGCTGCTGCGCGAACCCCGCGAACTCGTGCCGCTCTCCGACGAAATCGCTCTGGGCCGCCAGTATCTCGATCTGGAAAAACTGCGTCTGGGTGAGCGTCTCAACGTGCAGTGGGACGTGCGCGCCGTGCCGCTGGAAACCCTTGTCCCGCCCCTGATGCTGCAACCCCTGCTGGAAAACGCCGTGCATCACGGCATGGAATCCGCGCCCAACGGCGGGGAAATCCGCGTCTTTCTCAACATGAAAGGGGAAATGCTGACGATCATCATCACCAATCCGCTGGGTCAGCCGACGGGGCGCGAAAAATCACGCGGCAACCACATGGCGCTTGGCAACATCCGCGCCCGTCTCGCCCTGTATTACGATATGGAGGCCACGCTGGAACACGGCCCCAAAAACAACGCCTTTTACCAAGTGACCATCGAACTGCCATGCCGATTCAGGAAACCGCCCCCCCTGTAGCCCCCCCCCCGCCTCTGGGTCTCATGATCGTCGATGACGAAGCGCTCGCTCGTTCGCGTCTAAAGGAACTCCTGGGCGACCTTGCCGAAATCTGCCCCACCCAGGTGCAGGGTGAAGCCGAAAATGGCCTTGTGGCGCTGGAATGGCTGCAAAACCAGCCGGAAACCCATCGCCCGGACATTTTGCTCGCCGACATCCACATGCCGCGCATGGACGGGCTGGAACTGGCTGTGCATCTGGGGCAACTGCCCCACGCGCCCGCCGTGATTTTTACCACCGCCTACGACAATCACGCCGTACAGGCGTTCGACCTCAACGCGGTGGATTATCTTTTGAAGCCGGTGCGCGTCCATCGCCTGCACGCGGCGCTGGAAAAAGCCCGCCAGCG
>JAITNI010000298.1 GCA_031290535.1 Zoogloeaceae bacterium | reverse complement strand
GTGGAAGTGTAGGATTTTGTGAGAACTGCTATACAGGGATTATGAGGATTTTTCTCCCCTCCGGCGTCACCGTCACCGCTACCTCTGGCTCGTGGCCACCGCCACCGAGGATCACGCCGCGCATGGGAGAGATGTCGCTGAAATCGCGGCCCCAGGCTAAAGTGATGTGTTGGGTGTCGGGCAGGAGGTTGTTGGTGGGGTCGAAATCTACCCAGGGGGTGCTCGCGTTACGCCCATCCGCGCCCGCCACTTCCGGCGCGTAGACGGAAACCCAGGCGTGCGAGGCGTCTGCGCCGACCAGGCGCGGCTGGCCGGGGGGAGGGGCGGTGAGCAGGTAGCCGCTCATGTAGCGGGCGGGAATGCTGTGGGCGCGCAGGCAGGCGATCATCAGGTGGGCAAAATCCTGGCAGACGCCGCGCTTTTTTGCCAGCACTTCCAGTACCGGCGTTGAGACGGTGGTGGTATTCGGATCGAATTCAAATTCCGTGTAGATTTTTTCCATCAGTCGACGGGCGGATTCCAGCACGGGCGCGTGGGGAACAAAACACGGGGCCGACCATTCCGCCAGTTCGTGTTTGACGCGGATGTGCGGGGATTCAAACAAAAAGCGCTTGGCCTGCAAATCCTCCGGCAAGGGCGGTTCGGAACGATAGGCCAGCCGCGCCGCCAGCGCCGCGCCGCTCAAACTGGCGGCTTCTCTTGCCCTGTCGGGCGCGTGGGGCAGGACGTCCACCCGCATTTCCACCCGCACCGAAAGGCGCTCATGCGGCTGATAAAAGGCCAGCCATTCGACCGGGTTGCCAAAGGCGTCTTCGCCCTGCCGCCGCCAGTTGGGTTCCGGCGACAGCGTCAAGGCGAATTCCCGGCAGATTTGCCAGGCGCAAAAGCGCGGCGACAGATGCAGCATCTGCTGCGAGAGCGACACGACGCTGCCATAGTGGTAGCGGGTTTCGTGCAAAACGTGATAGCGGCTCATGGAGGCTGACCTTACAGGGCAAACGTCTGCTGCGGCGCTTCGACATGGGTAAAAAAGCGCATTTCCAGAAAATCGGATAACTCGCGCCCACACGCCGCAAGGCGTTCGAGTTGCGCCGTCAGTCTCAGGCAGGCGTCGCGGGGATGCAACTGGAACAGCCCCAGATCAAAGCGGACGAGCGCCGCCGTGGCGTCTTCCAGCGCGGCGAGCGGCGGGCATTCCTGTTCGTCTTCCACCTCGCGCCGCAAATCCGCCACGCCGCGCAGGATGGATTGCAACTGAAAGCGCAGCGAATGCGGGTTGGTTTCGTCGAACACCACCATGTCCAGAATGGGCAACAGTTCCGGCGCGCGCGAATAACGGGAACGGTAGGTGATGATGCTGTCCGTCAGTTCCAAGAGCCATTCCAGCCCGTGCGAGGCCATCGGCGTTTCCGGCTCCGGGGTCTGGAAGGCGAGCAGGACAGCCTTCAGCGCCCCGGACAAAAAGGCAAAGCGCTCGATGCGCCGCCCGATGGCGAGAAAACGCCAGCCTTTGTCGCGCGTCATGTTGTCGGTGGAAAAGCCCATCAGGGAGGCAGAAAAAAGCAGCATCCGGTCGAGAAAGGCCAGCGCCACGCCCACGCCTTCCTGCCGCGCCGCGCCTTGTCGCGCCTTGTGCAGGTCGCGCTGCAAGCCGTTCAGGACGTGCCAGTGATCGACCGACAGGCGCTCGCGCACCTGTGTGGCCGTCCAGTGCAGGCGATGCAGGGTTTCCGCCAGACTTCCCGCCGCCGTCGCTTCAAACAGGGCATTCATGAGACGGGTTTCGATGGGCGTCCAGGCGCTGGCGGCATTGTCGCCCGGTTGCCGCCCCGGCGCGATAATGCCGCTCTGAATGCCCAGACTCACCACCGCCGCCAGTTCCGGCGTGGCCTCGCCTCCGGCTTCGATCAGGCGGGCCAGCGCCACGCGCAAGAGGCGGGCGGTATCATCAAAACGCTCCGCGTAACGGCCAAACCAGAACAGGTTTTCCACCATCCGCGACGAGAGATGGCGACCGCTCCTGACCAGATCGCTTGGATGCAGGGCGGTTTTCAGGAGGCTGAAATCATTGACCGGCCCCTGCGCCAGCACCCAGGTATCCTTGGACGCGCCGCCGCGCTGCATGGAAATCACCAGCGCCTGCGCGTTGCCGGACACCCGCGACAGACCGCCGGGCATCACCTGATAGCCGGTCGGCGTCGCCACCGCATACAGACGCAGGCCGACGCTGCGGGCAACCAGTCGGCGCTCATGATCGCGGCTCCAGGCCGGCGCCTGCGACAAATCCACCAGTTCCTGCGCCATATAGGCGTTGGGACGCGCCTCAATGCGCCGGAGGAGTTCCTCCCGCGCCGCGCCCACCGTCTCGCGCCCAAAAATTGGCTCGAAGGAGTGCGAGGGGTAGGCGGGTTTGATGACCAGATCATCGAGATGCGCGAAGGCGAATTCCCGCGCCGGACGCTCGCCGCACCACCAGGTCGCCACCGAAGGCATCTGCAATGTCTCGCCCAGCAAGCGTTGGGCGATGGCGGGCAAAAAGCCCATTACCGCGCCGGAACTCAAAAAACCGCTGCCCAAGGCGTTGGCAATCAGCACCCGTCCGGCGCGGGCCACCAGCAACAGGCCGGGTACGCCGAGGGCGGAATCGCCACGCAATTCAAGTGGGTCGCAATAATCATCATCCTGACGGCGCAGGATGGCGTGCACGCGCTTCAAGCCGGTCAGGGTTTTCAGATACAGGGTGTCGCCGCGCACGGTCAAATCCTGCCCTTCCACGAGCGGATAGCCGAGGTAACGCGCCAGATAGGCGTGCTCAAAATACGCCTCGTTGTACGGCCCCGGCGTCAGGAGCACGACAAAGGGACGCTCGCCGGGGTCGGTGGGGGCGCTGTATTCCAGATTTTCCTGAATCTCGCGGAAGAACGCCGCCAGCCGCTCCACCTTCATCTCCCGGAACAGTTCCGGGAACACGCGGGAGACAATCAGCCGGTTTTCCAGCGCGTAGCCCGCGCCGGAAGGCGCTTGCGTGCGATCGGCAATCACCCACCAGCGCCCGTTCGGGGCGCGCGCCAAATCCACCGCGTAGTGATGCAAAAACACATCCCCCGGCGGACGGATGCCCATGCACGGCCAGAGAAAGCCGGATTGCCCAAAAATCAGCGCGGGCGGCAACAAGCCTTCGGCGAGCAACTGCTGCGAGCCGTACAAATCCGCCAGCATGGCATTCAGGAGCCGCGCCCGCTGCGCCACCGCCTGCGCGAGCATCTGCCATTCGTCGGCAGGCAGGATCAGCGGCAGGGGATCCAGCGACCAGGGGCGATCCTGCCCCTTTTCGTCGGCGTAGATGTTGTAGGTGACGCCGTTTTCCTGAATGGCGCGGTCGACAAAATCCAGCCGCTGCCGCATCGCTTCCGGCGTCACCCGGTCAAGATGAATAAACAGCCGCCGCCAGTGCTCGCGCACCTGCCCATACGGCGAGAGCAGCTCGTCATAGCGGGAAAAAGAGCGGGGATAGATGGCAAGCAGGGTACGCGGCATGGGGAGCTGGAAGCAAAACGCGCCAGAGAAAGCTGAATTCTACCCGTCCTCCGCCAAACCCGCCGGGATTCTCGTCCCGAATGCCGCGCCGGAGGCGCGTTTGTGGGGCAATTGCATGAACAAGGGAGGACGCTTGCCGCTCCTTCCTTTCTCCCAGGGCAATCGCACGAATCTCTTTGTCATTGACTTTTGTTGTTACGGGCGTATTTGATGGGCAGTTCGCTTGAACAGGGGGAAGCCGCTCCGAGTGCGGTTTCCCCCCTGACAAGGGGGGTTTGGGAGGGTTGTTCGTCTTGCATCAAGCGTTTGTTTCCGCTGAACGCCCCCAAACCCCTCCTGCACCTCCCCTTGTCAGGGGAGGATAATTTGCTGCGCTTCGCGCAGGAAATTTTACGTTCATACGATTACCCTGTCCCTACCCCTTCCGACAAAATACGCCGCTGTCTTTGCATTCCGATTCCCAGAACAGACAAAGTGCAACAACTGAAAACGCAACCAGAAATGAAAAGCCGCCCCGGAGGGCGGCCTGCAAGGTTTGCGGGGGAAGCCGCTTACCGGTGTGCGGCCTTGCGCCGCCGACGGACGATGACGCCCATCAGGCCGAGACCGGCCAGCAGCAGGGCGTAGGTTTCCGGTTCGGGAACGGCGGGCGCGCCATAGGTATAGGTAATGGAGGCGCTTT
>JAITNI010000284.1 GCA_031290535.1 Zoogloeaceae bacterium | reverse complement strand
CGTCCCTGTAGGGGCACGGCACGCCGTGCCCGCAATGGTTCAGGATGAACCTGTGCAATAGGAACCGCAGACGGGCACGGCGTGCCGTGCCCCTACGCCGGATGCCCCCCGCCGGATTCGCAGGCGTGAATGAAATAAATGGCGCTACGCGCCGGAAAAACGAAGCCCTCCCCTCCATGCGATTGCCTTGAACATGGAAGCAAAGCGACGATTTTGCAGAATTCATCATGCTAGAACGTGTACCCTGCGGCGGCGGGTTTTTCTTCCAGCGCGTCGAGGAGCGCCAGCAGGGGTTTCAAGGCGGCGTAGCGGCCTGCGGTTTTGCGGGCGTAGGCGAGAAAGCGCGGCAGGTCGGCGAGGTAGTGCGCCTTGCCGTCCCGGTAGTTGAGGCGGCAGAAAATGCCCAGCACCTTGAGGTGGCGTTGCAGACCCATCCATTCGTAATCCTGCCAGAATTGCCCGAAATCGGCGGGGACGGGCAGCCCCGCGTCTCTGGCCTGTTCCCAGTAGCGCACCACCCAGTCAAGTTCCTGTTCCTCTTCCCAGGAAATGAAGGCGTCACGAAACAGCGATACCACATCATAGGTGATGGGGCCATACACCGCATCCTGAAAATCCAGCACGCCGGGGGTGAGCGTGGCTTCGCTCTCCACCACCATCAGGTTTCTTGGCATGAAGTCGCGGTGCACAAAAACTTCTGCCTGCGCTAGCGCGGCGTCGGACAAAAGCGTAAACACAGCGTCCAGCGTTTTTTGCTGCGCGGGGGTGAGCGTATGGCCCAGATGGCGGCCAATATACCATTCTGGGAACAGGTTCATCTCCCGGCGCAGCAGGGTTTCGTCATAGGGCGGCAGCACATTGGGGCGGGAGGCCATTTGCCAGCGCACCAGCACGTCCAGTACCGGGCGCATGAGCGTATCGGCCAGCTCCGGCGCGGCCTGCAAGGCGGCCAGATAACCGACGCGCCCAAGGTCGGAAAGGAGCAAAAAACCCTGTTCCAGATCGGCGATTTCCACCTGCGGCACACAAAGTCCCGCCTCGGCGAACAGGGCGGCAACCTGCACAAAGGGGCGGCAATCCTCGCGCTCCGGCGGCGCGTCCATCAGGATGCGCGTGCTGCCGTCCGGCAGGGTGAGGCGAAAATAGCGGCGAAAACTGGCGTCAGCGGAGGCGGGCGCAATCTGGAGGTTTGCGCCGGGATAACGCGCCTGAACATGGGTGTTAACCCAGTGGTCGAGGACTTGCTGACGGGATTCTTTTGCGTGAGGCATGTGCATGGGCAGGCTTCAAGGTAAAATGCTGCGATTCTAGCATTGGGCGCGTTTTGATTTTCGCCCATTTTTGCCCTGTTTTTGTGTGATGGACTGATGACCGGATTTTCTCGCCGCCCGCTTGCCGCCTTGATTGCCTGCCTGTTTTGGGGCGGTTTGTCCGTGGGAAATGTCGCGCGCGCCGCGCCGCCCGCAGGCGCGCCGAGTGGGGAAGCCCCAGCGGGCAGCGCGGCATGGTTTTCAACGACGCCTGCCGCCTTACCCTCCCTGACCATTCCCGCCACCGCCGACAGGCAGGCCGCGCCCGCGCATGAATTACCGCCGCCCCCGGAAGCAGGGCAGGTGCCGCCCACGCACAACGCGCGCCCCAAAAAAAAGCGGACGCCGCAGCCTTCCTTTCTCACCGCCGATCATATTGAGGGGCAGACGGATGAATCCACCCATGCCCAGGGGCATGTGGAATTGCACAAGGACGATGCTCTGATGCAGGCCGATCAACTGATCTACCGGCCTCTGGAAGACGAAATCGAGGCCCAGGGTCAGGTGCGGCTGACGCAGGCGGGGGCGGAGGTCAGCGGCCCGTACCTGAAACTGCAACTGGCCTCGCAAATCGGCTATTTCGATCAGGCGCAGTATACGATCAGTCGCATGGTGGCGAGTTCCGGTTACGACCATACCCCGACGCCGGGGCTGGCGATTCCGCTCCCCGCCCTGCCGCCGCGCCAGAGCACGGCCTATGGCGAGGCCACGCGCATCAATTTTGAGGGGGAAAACCAGTTTCGCATCGAGGACGGCAATTATTCCACCTGCAAGCCAGATCAGGACAATCGCAAGGACTGGTACGCGCAGAGCAGTGAAATCAAACTGGATTACGACCAGAACGCGGGCACGGCCAGCCACGCCACCGTGTATTTCAAGGACACCCCGATTCTCTATGCGCCCTATCTGGCCTTTCCGCTCAACAACCAGCGCAAGTCGGGGCTGCTCGCGCCGACCTTTTCTTCTTCCACGCGCACGGGGTTTGACCTTGCCATTCCCTATTACTGGAATATCGCCCCCAATTACGACGCCACCATCACGCCACGCGCCATGACCAAGCGCGGGATGCAGCTGGGCGCGGAATTGCGCTACCTTGACCATTACACCGAGAGCGAATTCCAGTTCGAGCACATGATGAAGGATAAAGCGCAGGGCGACCGGCGTTACGCCTACAGCCTGACGCACCGGCAAACGCTTGGGCGGGGCTTTTCCACCTATATTGACTGGAACGGCGTTTCAGATGACGAGTATTTCACCGACTTGTCCTCGCGGGTGGTCAAGACCTCGCAGCGCCAGTTGCCGCGCCAGTTCATTCTGAATTACGGGCGGGAATGGTGGAGCGCCCAGTTGCAAACCCTGCGCTATCAAACCCTGAATCCCGGCAAGGCAGACGCCGTTGACGCGCCCTATTTTCTCGCCCCGCGCCTGAGCTTCAACGCCCGCACGCCGGACTGGCACGGGCTGGAAGGGCAGATGTTCGGGCAATACACCCGCTTTACGCACCCCAGTTGGGAAGAGGGCAAGCGCACGGTGCTCTACCCGCAACTGTCGTTTTCCCATATCCGCCCCGGCTATTACATTCAACCCAAGATCGGCCTGCACAGCACCTACTACCAGTTGTCGCAGCGCGCGGCGGGCTTGCCGACCTCCCTGAACCGCAGCCTGCCCATTTTCAGTCTGGACATGGGCATGACGTTCGAGCGCGAGGCCATGCTGGCGGGCAATCGCTGGATACAGACGCTGGAACCCCGGCTGTATTACCTGAACATTCCCTACAAAAACCAGAGCCGTTATCCGGTGTTCGACACCAGTCTGGCGGACTTCAATTTCGCGCAGATTTTCAGCGAAAACCGCTTCAGCGGCTATGATCTGGTCAATAACGCCAACCAGTTGACGGCGGCGCTCACCACCCGCCTGATTGACCCCGCCAGCGGAGCCGAGCGCCTGAAGGCGATGGTCGGCCAGCGCTATTACTTTACCGACCTCAAGGTGGGTCTGCATGACCGGGCGTATTTCAATGACGCGGGCGACGAAAAACTGCAAAAGAGCCGTTCCTCCGATTTCCTCGCCGCCTTTACCGGGCAGGTCGCGCCCAAAACCTATGTCGACATGGCGCTGGAATACGATTTCGATGCCCGCAAGACGGCGCGCTTCACCTTCGGGGCGCGCTACCAGCCCGCGCACGGGCAGGTGCTGTCCGCTTCCTATCGCTACAACAAGGGGTCTGTGGCGGATTTCCGGGATACGATGGATCAGATTGACCTCGCCGGACAGTGGAATCTTTCTGGCCGCTGGCATGCCGTCGGGCGCTACAATTACGCGCTCGACAGCTCGCGGCTGGTGGAAGGCATTGCCGGTCTGGAATACAACGCGGGCTGCTGGGTCGGGCGTCTGGTGGTGCAGCGTCTGGAAACCACGGCGGGCGACCCCAACACCAGTTTCTTTTTCCAGCTTGAGCTGAACGACTTTGGTCAGGTGGGTTCCAACCCCATCCAGATGTTGCGCCGCAGCGTACCCGGCTACAGCAAGATCAACGAACTGCCAAGCCACGCCGCGCCTTCCGGCAGCCTTTTAACCAGTGAGTAATCCCATGCTGAAAATTTTGCGTACCGCTTTCCTGTTGTCCCTTGTCTGGCTCGCCGTCGCGCCGGAGATCAGTCTCGCCCAACGTCGGGTGGAGGAGGTTGACCGCATCATCGCCATCGTCGGCAACGAAGCCATCACGCTTTCCGAGCTGAAGGAGCGCTTGCAGTCCGCCATCAGCCAACTGCAACGCCAGGGTACGCCCCTGCCGCCGCAGGAAGTCCTGACAGAACAAATGCTTGAACGCATGATTATCGACCGGGCGCAAATCCAGACGGCGCGGGATTTGGGCATCCGGGTGGACGACGCGCAACTGGAACAGACTTTAACCCGCGTGGCTTCCAACAACAAGATGACGTTGGCGCAGTTTAAGGACGCCCTGCAAAAAGACAGCATTCCCTTTGCCCGCTTCCGCGAGGAAATCCGCGAGGAAATGGTGATTTCCCGCCTGCGCGAGCGCGAGGTGGATAGCCGTCTGGTGATTTCCGATGCCGAAATCGACAATTTTTTGACCCAGACCGCCAACGCTGCCAGCGAGGAATTGTACCGGGTGGCGCACATTTTGCTGCGCGCCCCGGAATCCGCCACGCCGGAGCAATTGCAGCAACTGAAGGCGAAGGCGGAAAATGTCCTGAAACGCGCCGGGAGCGGCGAGGATTTTGCCCAACTGGCCGCCGCCTATTCCGACGCGCCCGACGCCCTGCAAGGCGGCGATCTGGGCTGGCGTCCGCTGGATCGCCTGCCGACGCTCTACGCGGAAGCCGCGCCCCGCCTGCCGGTGGCGGGCACCAGTGGCCTGTTGCGCTCCGCAAACGGGTTTCACATTCTGAAGCTGATCGAAAAACGCGGCAACAACGCGCCGGTGGATGGCAATGTGCGGCAAACCCGCGCCCGCCATATCCTGATTCGCGCCAATGAACTCATCTCCGAGGCGGAAGCCAAACGCCGTCTGGAAGACCTGCGCGAACGCCTGAAACACGGCGAGGATTTCGCCGAACTGGCCCGCCTGTATTCGCAGGACGGTTCCGCCGCGAATGGCGGTGAACTGGGCTGGATCAACCCCGGCGACACCGTGCCCGAATTCGAGCGGGCGATGGATGCCTTGCCGCCGGGAGAAGTCAGCGCCGTCATCCAGTCGCCCTTCGGCTTTCACATCATTCGCGTCGAGGAGCGCCGCACGCAGGACTTGAGCCAGGAAAAGCAGCGTCTGGCCGCCCGTCAGGCTCTCCGCGAACGCAAGATGGACGAAGCCTATCAGGACTGGCTGCGGCAACTGCGCGATAAAACCTACGTGGAATACCGTCTGGAAGAAGAATGAGGCAGTGGCCGAAAACAGCGCCGCCCCTGATTGCCGTCACTTCCGGCGAACCGGCGGGCATCGGCCCTGAAATTTGTCTCGCGCTGACCGCCGCCGATTGCGGCGCGCGCGTCGTGATTCTGGCCGACAAACATCTGCTTGTGGAACGCGCCCGGTTGCTGAATCTGCCGATCATACTGCGCGATTATGCGCCCGGACAGCCCATGCCCCCGGTAGAAGCGGGCACGCTGGACGTCTGGCATCACCCGCTGATCGCCCCCAGTTCGCCCGGTCAGCTTGACCCCGCCAACAGTCCCTACGTGCTGGCGCTGCTGGATTCGGCGCTGGCCGCCTGCCAGCGCGGCGAATGCGCGGCGATGGTCACGGCCCCGCTGCACAAGGGCGTCATCAACGACGCGGGCATTGCCCGCTGTTTGCGCTTTACAGGCCACACCGAATATCTGGCGGAACAGACCGGCGTTCCGAAAGTGGTGATGATGCTGGCCGGAGAAACAGGGCAGGGCGGTTCATTGCGGGTAGCGCTGGCGACCACGCATCTGCCCCTGCGCGACGTGGCCGACGCCATCACGCCGGAATCGCTCACCCAGGTCATCCGCATCCTGCACCGGGATTTAGAGGCC
>JAITNI010000266.1 GCA_031290535.1 Zoogloeaceae bacterium | reverse complement strand
CTGCATTCCCTCGCATGTAATGCGCGCCAGGGCTGCATAGGCGCGTTGTTGCGCCAGTTTGACGCTTTCCCCCAGCGCGGTCACACAGAGCACCCGGCCTCCTGCCGTGACGGTCTGGTCGTTTTCGGTGGACGTTCCGGCGTGGAACACATGCGCGTCGTCGCCAAAACGGTTATGCGCGGGCAAGCCCTGAATCACGTCGCCTTTTCTGGGCGTGTCGGGATAGCGGGCAGCGGCGAGCACGACGCCCAGCGCCACGCGCCGATCCCATTCAGCTTCGGTCTGATCGAGTTTGCCGTCAATGGCGGCTTCCAGCAATTTCGCCAGATCGGATTTGAGGCGCATCAGGATTGGCTGCGTTTCCGGGTCGCCCATGCGACAGTTGAATTCCAGCGTCTTGACACTGCCGTCCCTGGAGATCATCAACCCCGCGTAGAGAAAGCCGGTAAAGGGAATGCCGTCGGCGGCCATGCCTTTTACCGTCGGCAGGATGATCTCGCGCATGACTTTGGCGTGAATGTCCGGCGTCACGACCGGGGCGGGAGAATACGCGCCCATGCCGCCGGTATTAGGGCCGGTGTCGCCATCGCCCAGACGCTTGTGATCCTGGCTGGAAGCGAGCGGCAGCACGTTCTTGCCATCGACCATGACGATGAAACTGGCTTCCTCGCCCGCTAAAAATTCCTCAATCACCACCCGCGCCCCCGCTTCGCCCAGCTTGTTGCCGGAGAGCATGTCGTCAATGGCGGCGTGGGCTTCGTCCGCTGTGGCGGCAACCACCACGCCCTTGCCCGCCGCGAGGCCATCCGCCTTGATGACGATGGGCGCGCCCTGTTTGTCCACATAGGCATGCGCGGCGGCGGCCTCCGAAAACGTCTCGAAGGCGGCGGTGGGGATGTGGTGCCGCGCCATGAAGCGTTTGGCAAAATCCTTGGAAGATTCAAGTTGCGCGGCGGCTTGCGTCGGGCCAAAGATTTTCAGTTTTTTGGCGCGAAAAATATCGACGATGCCAGCGGCCAAGGGCGCTTCCGGGCCGACCACAGTTAATCGGATGTCGTTTTGCGCCGCGAAATCGGCGAGCTGTTCCGGGGCGGTGATCGACAGGTTTTCCACCCCGTGTTCCAGCGCGGTGCCCGCATTGCCGGGGGCGACGTAGATTTTCTGCACGCCCGGCGTTTGCGCCAGTTTCCACGCCAGCGCGTGTTCGCGCCCGCCAGAGCCGATAACGAGAAATTTCATGGAGTCTCTTTTCCTGATTTGGGGGGAATTTCGGCGGTGAAGCCGATGGGATTTTGCGGCGGCGTGGGCGGCGTCATCAATTGCCGGATAGCCTCGAACACCGAACGGAACTGCTGGTCATAGCGGCCTTCCAGATCGTCAATGCGCCGTGCCAGCTCCTGATGCTCGTTCAGAATGCGGCGCAGGCGCACAAAAGCGCGCATGATTTCGATATTGACCTGCACCGCCTGTGGACTTCGCAACACCGAGGACAGCATGGCAATGCCCTGCTCCGTGAAGGCATAGGGGGCGTAACGTGCGCCGCCGCGTTTTGGTTTTTCGTTTGAGGTCACAATTTGTGATCTCAAATCCGTTGGCATGGAATTTCCGGCTCTGCTGTTTGAGATCACAAATTGTGATTTCAAATCATCTGGCATCAGCGCCGACCATTCTTCCGCCTCCATTTGGAACATGAAATCGGCTGGAAAGCGGTCGATATTGCGTTTGACGGCCTGCATCAGTGTTCTGGGTTCAACGCCATACAACTCCGCCAGATCGCCGGACAGCATCACCCGCTGGCCGCGCAGGGTCAGAATGGCGAGTTCGATTTCCTGTAGCGAGGGTTCGGACATGGTCAGGGCGAAAAGCGCGGCTCAATGCCGGAAATGTCGCGCCCCGGTGAACACCATTGCCAGCCCATGTTCGTTGGCGGCGGCGATGACTTCCTCGTCGCGCAGGGAGCCGCCGGGCTGGATGACGGCGACCGCGCCTGCGGCGGCCAACACGTCCACGCCGTCGCGGAAGGGGAAGAACGCATCCGAGGCGACCACGGAACCCTTCAGTTCCAGTCCGGCGTTGCCCGCCTTGATGCTGGCAATGCGGGTGGAATCGACCCGGCTCATCTGGCCCGCGCCGACGCCCAGCGTCATGCCGCCGCCGCAAAAGACAATGGCGTTGGATTTGACGAATTTGGCGACGCGGTAGGCAAACAGCAGGTCTTCGATTTGTTCCGGCGTCGGCGTTTTTCGCGTCACCGTTTTCAGGTCTGCCGCCTTGACATTAAAACTATCCGGTGTCTGCACGAGCAGGCCGCCGCCGACGCGCTTCAGTTCCAGCGCGTGACCGTCCCGCGCCAGGGGCACTTCCAGCACGCGCAAATTCTGTTTGGTTTGCAGCAGGGCGCGGGCGGCGTCAGAAAAGGCGGGGGCGATCAGCACCTCGACAAAATGTTTGCGGGCGCTCATTGCTTCGACCACATCGGCATCGACCGCGCCGTTGAAGGCGAGGATGCCGCCGAAGGCGGAGGTGGAATCCGTTTTGAACGCCTTTTCGTAGGCTTCCAGCAGCCCCGACCCAATGGCGACGCCGCAGGGATTGGCGTGTTTGACAATCACGCAGGCGGGCGTGGCGAAGGTCTTGACGCATTCCCAGGCGGCATCGGAATCGGCGATGTTGTT
>JAITNI010000158.1 GCA_031290535.1 Zoogloeaceae bacterium | reverse complement strand
GCACCCCCTGATTCGCCAGAGGGCCAAAGCCGAACTCGCCGCCTGCGCCGCCCTTTCCCCCCCCTACGCGCTGCTGGCCGTGCCCCTGCTGCTGGAAACCGGCGGCAAAACCGTCTATGGCCTTGACCGGATTCTGCTTGTCGATTGCCCCGAAACCCTGCAAGTGGCGCGGGTCATGGCCCGCAGCGCCCTCACGAAAGCAGAAGCAGAAGCCATCCTGGCCGCCCAGACCGACCGCGCCACCCGCCGGGCGGCGGCAGACGACATCCTCGACAACAGCGGTAGCCCGGAAGCCCTGCCAGCCGCCGTAGCCCACCTGCATGCGCTTTATTTGCAGAGGATTCCAAAACAAGAAAGCGCATAACATTTTATTGGCATCCATACCGAACAAAATTAAGGTTTGAGTTGAAATTTGCAGCTAACTGATTAAGAATGATGGGAATTTCCTCCAACGGCAGTGGCGATGTGATTACTTACGAATATCCTTTCAATGAGCGTATCCGCATCCTGCTGCGTCTGGAAAGCCTGTTTGACAAAATCGCTCATTTTTCCGCGCCGGACGGCGCGGCGGAACACCATGTCGCCCTGCGAACCCTGTTTGAAATTCTTGATGTCGCCGGTCGTTCCGACCTGAAAATGGATATGGCGCAGGAGCTGGAACGGCAACGGCAAATCCTCCTCAGCTATCGCCACGCCCCTGAAATTTCCGATAGCGCCCTGTCCGGCACGCTCTATGAAATCGAACAGGCCTCCGCCGCGCTCCTTGACCTTCACGGCAAATTTGGCCAGAGCCTGCGCGACAATGACTGGCTGATGAGCGTCAAGGGGCGCGCCGCCATTCCCGGCGGCCTGTGCGAATTCGATTTGCCCGCCTTTCATTACTGGCTGCATCAGCCCCCGGAATTCCGCCGCGCCGCGCTGGCCGGGTGGACAAAACCCATGCTGCCCGTGCTGGAGGCGCTTTCCATCATCCTGCGCCTGTTGCGCTCGGCCAATTCGCCCGAGCGCCTGCAAGCCGCGCAGGGACAATATCAGCGAATGCTCTGCGGCAAGGGCATCGTCGCCCAGATGGCGCGCATCCGCCTGCCTTCCGAGGTCAATGTCGTCCCGGAAGTCAGCGCCAACCGCTTTGCGTTCAGCATTCGCTTTACCCACCCGCCCGGCACGGAAAACCGGGCCAGGCTGTGCGAACAGAATGTGGATTTTGACCTGACTTTTTGCAACCTATGAATGCCTCCTCCCCCCGCCTGGTTCCCTGCCCGCAATGTGGCGCGCTCTCCGAATGGCGACCGGAAAACAAATGGCGGCCCTTCTGCTCCGAGCGCTGCAAACTCATTGATCTGGGCAGCTGGGCCAGCGAAGCCTATAAAGTGCCGGTGCAGGAACAGGATGCGGGAAGCTCAGACAATCCACTGGATGATTGAGCCGGGATTCAGAGCCATCACGAGAATCCCCGCAATTCCCCTTCCAGATTCTCCCGCGCCCGTCCCTCAAATTTTTCATAAAAATGCCGGGTCTTGAAAATTTGCGGCATGGACAAAAAATGCCGGAGCACCTGTTTGCGGCCCGCGTGATAGACGGGCGCGGGATAGCGGGCGTATTCCTGCCGAATCTGGCTCGATAAAACCCGATATTCCGCCTTGCTCACCCCCAGCAGCGACAGGTCGGCATCCGTCAGGAAATCGGTGTCCGAATCGCCGGAGGCGGCATGATCTTTTGTGGCCAGAATCATCTGGACGACTTTTTGAATCCGGGGGGAGGGGCAGGAAATTTCGGCAAGCCGGGCGGCGGCAAGATCGGCGCTTTCTTCTTCGTTGTTATCGCTGCCGGGCGCGTAAATTATGTCGTGATAATACAGGGCGAACAAAACGGCGTCCGGGTCGTGAAGGGACGCCTTAACTGCCTGCAATTCATACAGCATGTATTCCAGATGCCGCAGGGTGTGGTAATGCCGACCGTGCTCCGAATAGCAGGCGGCGATTTCATCCCAGAGTTTTTCGCATGAGGAAACATTTGGGGTGAATTGGCGGGTCAAGGCGAGAAAGGTCGATTGCAGGGAATTCATGGCGGGGCAGGGGTTCATCACCAGCCGCGCAGGGCGGCGATGCCGTGCGCGCCATGCGTTTGCGCCGTGTTCAGGGTGGCCGCGCTCTGACCGCCGAGCGCGAAAACGGGCAGGCTGTAGTGTGCCCGCAGGCGCGCGAAGGTTTCCCAGCCGAGCGCGGACGTGTCCGGGTGGCTGGCGGTGGGGAGCACCGGGCCGAGCAGGACGTAATCGAGTAGCAGGGCTTCGGCCTGCCGCAGTTCGTCCTCATTGTGGCAGGAAGCGCCCACCCAGGGAAAATCCGGGCGGGTCGAACATTGCCGCAGGGCGTGCGCCGTCAGATGCAGGCCGTGCGCGCCAAGATGGCGGGCGAGCGCTTCGCCCGTTCCCGTGCCGTCCTCGCTGACCAGCACCCGCGCTGCGTGCGTCTGCGCCTGCGCCATGACGGCTTCGGCAAAACGCTGTCGATCTGCGGCGGGAAGGTCGCGGTCGCGCAGTTGAACAAGGCGCAAACCGTCCGCAAAAGCGCGGCGCAGGCGGGCGAGTTCGGCTTCCACGCCAAACTGCGCGGCGGCGGTGATGCCCATGCGGTCGGGGAGAGAAAGCGCCTTCAGAATGGGCGCGTTGGCGGGCAACAGGGGAGAAACAGGCAGGAGGCCGTCCGCCGCGTGCCGGGGCAGCCAGACGACGGCGCTATGCTCCAGCGGGCCGGTGACGCCGATTTCGCCCGTCCATGCCGTCACGCGCCAAAAGTGGAGATGCACGTGCGCGTGCGGATAGACAAAGGCGCGTGAAAGCCAGGGGCAGGCTGCCGTGACGGTAATGCCAAGTTCTTCCCGCAATTCCCGCGCCAGCGCCTCACGCACGGTCTCCGTGGCTTCCAGCTTGCCGCCGGGGAATTCCCAGTAGCCCGCGTACACCTTGCCGGACGGGCGACAGGCGAGCAAAAAATCCTCATCGCGCAACAGCACGGCGGCGGCAACCTGGACGATAGCGGAGGTTTCAGGCATTCTGTTTTTCCCGTCCGGCGTAATCGCGGGCGAATTGCCAGGCCACGCGCCCGCTGCGCGACCCCCGACCCAAGGCCCAGTTGAGGGCGTCCTGCCGGGTGGCGGCGATGTCCGCCCCGGAAACCCCGAAGGAACGCAGCCAGTGCGCGACAATGTCCAGATAGCCGTCCTGATCGAAGGGATAAAAAGACACCCACAGGCCAAAGCGTTCCGAGAGGGAAATTTTTTCTTCCACCGCCTCGCCGGGATGAATTTCCCCATTTTCGGCGGGAGCGCCTTGCAGGTTTTCAGCAAAATATTCCGGGATCAGGTGGCGACGGTTGGAGGTGGCGTAGATGAGCACATTTTCCGGCGGCGCGGCAATCGAACCGTCCAGCACGGACTTCAACGCCTTGTAGGCATTCTCCCCGGCCTCGAACGACAGATCGTCGCAAAAAATCAGGAATTTTTCGGCGCGGCCTTCCAGACGCGCCACGATGTCGGCGAGGTCGATCAGGTCTTCCTTGTCGACCTCGATGACGCGCAGACCCTGTCCGGCAAATTCATTCAACAGGGCTTTCACCAGCGAGGATTTGCCCGAACCGCGCGCGCCAGTCAGGAGGGCGTTATTGGCCGGACGTCCGGCGACAAACTGGCGGGTATTGGCGACGAGCCGCGCTTTCTGGTCGTCGATGCCGGTCAGGTCAGAGAGCCGGATCGGGTGCAGAATCGGTACCGGAAACAGCGTCCCGCTCCCGGCGCGTCCCGAAGAACGCCAGCGGCAAGCGAGGGTGGTTTGCCAGTCCGGTTCCGGCAAAACGGGCGGCCATTGCGCCTCAAGCCGCGCCAGCAGAGCTTCGGCGCGGGTCAGGAGGCGTTCCAGCGCAGGCTGGGCAGCGGGGGGAAAAGGGGGAATGGTTGTCATGGCTGCGTTATACTTGCGGACGAAACCCCGAATCTAGCCAAAGCCATGCCAAAAAGCCAAGCCTATTTTGCGTTTTTTTCACGTTTTTTTCGTCGCCTCCCGTTTTCGCGCCCTTCGCGCTGGCGCTGGCTGGCGGTTCCCGTCTGGTTTCTGCTGTTGAGCGCCTGCGCCTTGCCGCCCTCCTGCAACGCGCCGGACGAAAAGGAACGCCACACCACAAATTGCCCCGTCTGCCCAACCTGTCCCGCCGTGCCGGAAACGCCTGCCGCGCTCCTGTGTCCCGCTCCGGCAGAACCGGCCTCCACTGAACAGGCGGTGCGGCTGGAAGTGGGGGACTGGGCGGATTTGCCGGGCTGGCGCGAGGATAATC